>NZ_JBBHKR010000035.1:0-12924 GCF_037389425.1 Stygiolobus sp. CP850M | reverse complement strand
CCCTAGGAACGGCTGACTACGTAGTAGGACTTGAGGCAATTGAAGGTCTTAGGAATATAAAATACGCCAGTAGTACCTCTGGTATATTTATAATGAATACGAAAATACAGAGACCAGCTATTCCGAAAGTGTCTTTACCCACCATTGACGACATCATCAGACTAGTTAAGGAATACGTAAAGACAGTCGTGGTAATTGACGCTGAAGACTTGGCCCTGAAAGCAGGAAACCTTAAGGCTGTAAATTTGGTATTGGTCGGGACTATGCTCTCGGTAGGTAAATTACGGGACTTTGTAGACGAAAGTGTGCTTCTCAATTCCCTTAATGAAGTTAATAGGAAAGCAGTTTATCTTGGTATGGATAATTACAGCGTCCTATAGAGAATTCGGGAAAAAGATCCAATTAGCATCGAAACTGACCGTTTGTCCCTACACTTTCATTTCAACCATTTTATGTTCATTCATGATCTAGTGTAGGGACTTAGCCCTCAACCACAGGTGGGTCATGGGACTCTTTCGAGCCCAACGGCACGGGGCTCACATCTCCGTAATCTCCCTTTTGGGCATTATGTCACACTCACTTTTCGGGGGTGATTAATTAATCGTATTTTTTAATAATTCCTCTAAATCCTTCTTTGCTTTTTCTAACTTTTCGTCCCAAAAATCGTCGAAATAATATTTTAAATTGAGTAACCACTCTATGAACTCTTTCACGTCGTCTATTACCTCCTCAGAGTTCCTATAATCAACAAAGTTAGGATCGAAACCATTATAAGAGAACTTGTGTAAAGTTAAAGCAATTCTTATCACGTTCTCAGCGTCGATGCCTAAGTTTTTTAGGTCTTTTGAGATCCCTATTAAACCTGTTGTAGGTGCTGAATACCCTACGTTCTCGTGCCAATACTTTTCCTTCTCGTCTTTTAATTTGATAATCTCGTTAAGGTTCTTTACAACCAGTGCACTAACAGCGGATTTTACACCTAAAAATGCCTTTAAAGAAGCGTTTTGTAACAGACCCTTTTGTATCATCTCTAAAGCCAATTTTCCTTCAACTAAACCATCGTATAATTTAGCGTAAATATAACCTTTAGAATTATTTTTATAATCTAAATATCCTTCCATGTGTTAAGTGCATACTAACGAGTAAAAAGCTTTAAATCAGTGTGACACCTTCCACTTACGTCTTATACACTTTAGTTAGATTTTACAATGAAGATCTAATCAATATGTTTTATAAGAGGAAGTCAGGTTAAGAATGTCCCGAGTGCAATTGAACAAATATAGAATGGTACTTACTAATACGTCGCCCGTATCAAATATAAATGGGGAGTTTCTAATTTCGTTACTTCTTCGAAAGAATTTTCATAATCTGTATGGGACCCTGAACCATGAACCGCTTTTTTCTCCTACAATTAGGAGCCTTAATGCAAAAGTCACAGTAGTTGATGAGAGTTAAACTTACGTTAGGTATGACACAATGAGGGAGAATTTAATGATATGGAGTGCCTTGGCTAATGGTTTCCCTTCTATACTGTGAGTAATAGGGATTACAAGGACTTTAGCCCTCTCCGCCTAATAATGAGCTAATTACGCTCAATTATTACTATGTTTATCAAGCCCTTCATCTTGGCGTCTTCTCTAACTGAAGATTATTACTGCTAATGAATTTTTAACGTGACTACGTCACACTCGAGGTAAGAAACGAAATTTTTAAAAGTCGACATAGAGAGGGAAAATTATGCAGAGTTCAGCCTTCATCGTGACTAATAGTCACTTTTCGTGACTATTAATCACTCGGCCTCATCACTCCTTCTCACTCTCCATGCCGTCTACGGGAGCGGTAGTTAAACCACTCCCTTCGAGGACATGGGGAGTTTCATTGGGTGTCTTCCTCCACCTCGCGACTGCTCACAGACTTCACAGTGGCACCCTCTAATTTAATGTTAACGGAAATAATATTTACAAATCTTTTCTTTCCGTAACTAAATAGTATTAAAGGGATTAGAAGTAATTAAAAATAATGAATAGTCACGTAAACGTGTTACAGACATAGCTATCCCTAGCAATTGTGCCCAAAAGCTCAGGCTTAACCCCTCGAGCTATGGGTGCTACTAAGGGATGTCACTAAGGTTAATAACGAGATAGGGACTTTCCTATAGAAAGGTTAGAGCTCTTTACAAGTAGGTGTTTAGTATGTAATCATGTAGTTATTCTTAATATTCTATACAACTATCTTATAGATTTATCCTGACATTAACGTCTATGTAGAATGTCACATCTGCTGTTACTTAGAAAAATTCTAAAAGAGAGTATCTAGAACTAGCTTTTGTTTAATTTTTCTTAATTTCTTACGTCAAGGTAATATCCTCAAACTTAGGAAAAAGGTTATTATATTGATGCAAGATTTATTTCTAATTTCTACATGGTAATAATGCGTTACTGGGGAAGAAAACCAGATCTAGTAATCGAGAAGATTATGAAGGAAGTCGATGGTGAGATAGTAGACCCTTTCGGAGGGTCTGGTTCCATAATACTCACTGCATTAAGACACGGTAACAGAGGAATATATTTAGATATAAACCCGTATGCATGGCTTGTGGCCTACGTTAATATAATTGGTGCCGATCCGTTGGAATATGAGGAGAAAGTGAACGAGGTTTTGGAGAATTTAGTCCCGGTCAAGAAAAGGGTATTAAGATACGATTATCTCCGTTACAAAGATGGGAAACCTTTTTGGAAAAGGGAGAAAGTAGAGAGAGTATCACAACTCTTCTCCCATGAAAATTTTACAAAATTATATTCCATTCTGAAAGCTATAGACAAAGTAAGTGCTACGGTAAGTACAAAACTCGCGTTATACGGAACCTTTTGCTCCGCCTTATTTAAAGCATCGAAAATGAAAAGGGAAAACGCTGGTAGCTGGGGAATACCTTCGTATTGGACGCCCGAAAAAGTGAAGGAAGTGGACGCCATAGAAGCCTTTAAGTCTGAAGCTAGGCGTTTCCTCTCTTACTTTAAGAGAAGTAAAAAGTATGAGTTACACAATGACGTAGAATTATATTTAGGTAATGCTTTAACGTTTAAGTTTAACAATGATAGCGTACTGTTCACAGATCCGCCGTTTTTCGAAGAGATACAGTATTCCGAACTGTCCTTTTTCTACTGGACTTGGCTAAGGGAAAGTAACTTCAAAGATATTGTAAAGATGGTGATAAACAGTACACCGAGGTTTAACTTTAAGAGAGAACTCATAGTCAACCCTCATAAAGGAATGGACTATAATAGATACTTAAATATGCTAGAGAAATTTTTAAGAAAAACGTCGAAAATGAAAAGGAAGTATCTTTTGTTTCATTATGACAAGGCAGAGTTAAAGGATAAGGTAGTCGAACTAGTCAGGTTACGCTGGGGTCAGGTAAAAATAGAGGAATTAGAAATCCCTAACCAAAGGAACATCGGAAAGAGGGGTAGTAAAAACTATATACTTATCACTTACCCTTAAGAAAAGATTGATTATCATTATCCGTGACCTTAAGTAATGTTGTACCCTGGAAATTTAGAGCATACTTTACGTAACGGAGAATACTGAGCTATAATGGTATATCTTTACCGTGAATTTAAAGTCAATTTGAATGTGAAAGTGATGAAAGGATTAACACGTGATAAGGATTTGAATCTCAAATAATATATTTATATGAGATGTAAAACTATAATTATTGATGAAAATTTTAGAGAGTGAGCACAGTGTCATACTCAAATGTTCCTTCTGAGGAGGAAATATCATTATACCAAGACATAGTTAGAAAAGAGGTTGAGAAGTTTCAAAATAATCAAAAGGACTTTTCATTAGCTAAGCTAACCCTCAATGAACTCCAGCAGTTAGCTGGAAGATATAGTAACGGTAACCAGCTGTTAAACCAGTTGATCCAGAAGGGCATGATAATCAAGATCTGTGATAAATACAGGTCAGCTCATATGGACTTATTAGCAAAAGTGGTTCACGCTAGATCTTATACCGTTTCCCCACCCGTAGCCCTAGAGTACGATGTACAATTAGAAGAAGAATACTATCCAGACTTTGGTGCTGTAAGTTTCACCTCTATCCTTAGCGATGTACAAAACAAGTTAAGTTTAGACAACTTACCTAACCAGGATATATCATTAATAACCAACATTCTTCAAAATGTAATGTCTAGAAGTATTAAAGGTAAAGGGTTTTCAAGTTATCAAGCTTACGTTATGAAACAGATTCTAGATCAGTATAAGCATTATATACCGGTGGTAGCACCTACGGCTACTGGAAAAACCATCACTTTTACTTTACCAGCCATAGTTTACGTTCTTGAGGCTGTAATTAAGAATGAAGAGCCAATAAATGTAGTCTTTATATATCCTCGTAAAGCTCTTGCTAAAGATCAAGTGGAGAGGTTATTAGACTTAATATATGAGATAAACCAAGAACTAATAAATAATAAGTTAAACAAAAAAGTTACATTAGCACTTGAAGACGGTGACACACCTGGAAGGAAGGAGATAAAAGACGGAGAAGAATACAGAGGGCTAAACTGCCCTAAATGTGGAAATAAGTTGATTTACACAAAAGCCGGCGTTAAATGTAGCTCATGCAAAAGAGACTATAGTTTCTTACTAGCTACCAGGGAAGATATAGAAGTTAATATACCAAATGTATTAGTAACAAATTTGTGGACACTTTATCGAAGAATATTAAATAAGGACAGAGCTTCTAGATTTAAGAATGTTAAATATATCGTTTTAGACGAAGTTCATGCTTACGATAATATATTAACACAACATTTAAGATACATTCTAAGACTTCTTAATTCATTAAAAGCCTTGAGTAAGTCTCCCCCAGTTGAAAAGATTGTCTTTTCCTCAGCTACAATACCGAACCATTTAGAATTTCTCTCCAGTATTGTCTGTTGTAAGTCAAATCAATGTATTTCTAACATACCCACATTCCAGGATTTCTATTCCAAATATCCTCAAAAAGGGAATAAAAAGAGATTAATCCTTTATTTATTTTTATTTCCTAATATAGGTAAAGGCATAGATACCGTAACAGAGTACGCAGCAGAAGTTTCCTTAGCCTGGCTGAAGGACAAGGGCTTTAAGGGTATTGTTTTTGCTGATAGTGTTGCGGGAGTTACCAAACTTTTTAAGTACTTCTATAACACGATATTAGGGACGAGAAAAGGCAAGGAAATTAGAGACCATATATGTTACACAGATCCTAATGACTTGTGCAACGAGAAGGAGTATTATTGGGATTATTTACAGAATTATAAATATGTGTGCGCCGACGTCAATCAACTAGACAGGTTTGCTGGAGACCTGAAAAGTAGCATAGAGCTACACAATGCTCTTTTGCCTCCTAAAAACAGATGGGAAATAGAAAAAAAGTTTAAGAGTAGCACCTCTCCTTTACAACTACTGTTCTCTACCTCTACACTAGAATTAGGTATCGATATAGGAGATATTGCACTAATAATACAGCACAAGCTTCCTATTTCGCGGGAAAGTATTATCCAAAGGATAGGAAGAGCTGGTAGAAGTGAGAGGACTTACAGAATAGCAACTGGCATAATAACTCTGCAAACTTCTCCGTTTGCAACACTTTACATATACAATCAAGACCTTATGAAAAAACTGACATCTCTAGGTAAAGGAGTATCATCACAATATGGCATGACCACCAACCCCAACATCGTATTACAGTATATGTTTTCCTATCTCTTGCTAGAAAAAGCCCTAAATGGAAGCAATACGTGTGTGGATGACGACCTAAAAAGAACTGACTGTGAAGAGTTAGGAAAGAATTTAGTAAACGAACTAAGAGAGAAGTTAAAAGACCAAGAATTCGTAAAGAAACTGTCTACGGACTTGTGCATAGACCCTAGCCGAATTTCTGAGGCATTAGGCACACTAAATTCAGTAAATTACGAAACGTATCCTAATGATAATAAATGTGAGGACGTAGTCTCAATCGTGGAAAATATTAGAGTAAATCTTATTGAGGGACTTAATGAAGCTGAATCGACCCTTGAGGATGATGACGGTTTCAATGAATTAGCTGAAAAAATACTCGATAACGAGAGACTTCGTGAGTTCAAGTTGAATAAAGATTACCTAAAAGAATTTTTATACAATATAGAAGGATATTTGAACAAGATCTTTGACGAACTAGATAATGGTCACGGTTATGGGCCTGTTATAAGTCAGTTGCTAAATAAGCTTGAACAAGATATCGAGAAAGTTAAAAGAAGCGTTAGTGAATTAGAAGAATTAAATCAACAGATAAAACAACCGCAGAATATAGAGACGAAAGACTTTGCAAAAATGAGAATGAAATTGAATATAAAAAACTTCTCACAAAAACTAGAAGATCTAATTAAGGACCTTAACGCAATTGTAGATTACTCAAATAGTCTAAAGGAAACATTAAAGTTTACTGAGAGCGAGAACAAAGTAAAATGCCTTTTATTACTTCAAAAGAAAAATAATATTAGTGATAATGATATTTCAATTGATGTGTTCAAAGTTTTAAAGGAACTCTTTAACAATAATATATTCATAGATTTGCTGATGACACCACCCGCACCTGTGATTAATGTAGATTTAGATACTGAGGAGGGTGATTATAGTGATGACTAAAAGCAATACTACGCGAAGAAATGGGATACAAGCATTATATTCCTTCACACCTTTTGCGCTATTATTTTCTAGAAGTAAAGAAGATTATGGTATGATCCTAGTACCTTCACCTTTTTATTCAACCGTAGTAATAAACGGAAAATCTTCTAGGTGGAGGCAATTTACTGATAATGACTGGTATCACGGAAGTTACAACAAGTTTGAATATTATGATGATTCGGGTAATACTGGAAAATTAAAGACAGTAGTTCACCCCTATTTAATCAAACCTAAAATATTTTCACGTAATACACCCTTCGAAATAGAATATACACATAACGACTTATCGAAGACCGGAAAGTCTATGGCGAAATGGGATTATACTGAACCATTCCCTAAGCTCATGAAATTTAGTTATGAATCTTTGACGCAGGGCTATAATTGTCGATATGGTTTCATATTGATAACCGATGAAAAGAACTGTCCTCTTGCTAATAAGTGTAAGTTATTCCAACCAGGTAACAGCACCAAAACATGTAAACACTATGTTGGGCCTAATACTTACGAGAGATTATATAAAGTGATGCCACATATAGTGAGAACAGTAAGAGAGTACCCATTCAGTGATAAGGAGATATTGGCTTTGATCCAAGTTAATATTAAAGGGCAGGATCGAATCTTAGGAAAAATTAAATACGATGATAAATTATCGTTGGAGGCCTTTTCGGACGCTACGATATTTAAAGATAATCTGGCTGATTTATATTATTTAGACTACTTATGGGTTTCGTACAAAGAGGCAATTGGCTTTAAACAAGATAACCTACACGGTATCGTTATCCAGTTTAACCCTAAGGCAATGGACGAATATGTAGAGGAACTGCTCAATAATTCACGAAGTATTAGAGACTGGATGTGCCTTAAAATGAACATGTACTTTGGTAATGACGCTAAATACATTAGACTAAGGAAGTCACAATCCAGTACTAGAGGCTTTGAAGCTATATCCAGATTTAGTAATTTATTGAATGGTGTAAAGGCAACGAACTCTAATTCAGGAATAGGAAAATATTTTGATTGTGACAGTGATAGCCCCAAATTTGAAATCTTGAAGATGTTTACCAGCTTTGTATTGATTCATACCATTGCACACGTGTTTGTTGAAGGTATATTACCTATCTTCTCTCCTTCACTGCATAATCAATTTTTATATTACATTGAGCACCCAATTTTCGGAGATAGTAAGGAAAACATCTACATTATTGATACCATTCAAGGGGGAAGTGGCGTATTAAAAATTCTATCTGAGTTAATAAAGAGCAAGCCTAATCAGTTTACCCTATCTATGAATATGATAGTTAATGACATAATTCAATCCTATTCTAAACATGAGAAAACCTTTAATAAGAATTCGGCTAATTTGAGTGTAGAATTACAGAAATATAAAAAGGTAAATATTCATTTTAAGGCACAAAATCAGTTAAATAAGTTAGTAGATAGGGTTATTGATATATATGATTTATGGAGGTCGTGCTCTAAAGATACCTTTCCGTTACATGTAGCTGTAAGGAATTACTTAGCTAAGAATTTCCAAGAAGAGATATATGGAAGTGAAGAGATATATGGAAGTTCAGAGAATAGAAGCTATTTTAAGGATTTAATCTCGGAGTTACCTCTTTGCTGGGACGGATGTAATGCTTGTGTAGGAATGGATAAAGGTTGTATGTTCATGCCTTTCGACCAGCCCTTCCTGATAAGTAGAAACTTAGTAACCATGTTCCTAAATACTGCCAACAATTGGCTAGGAAAGTCGGTATTTACGATAGTTAGTGGGATAACATCAACCAACTCCTTATTAGATGTGTTCAAAGACTTAATATTATTAGCTGAAAGAGAGATAATACTAGTCTCTCCGTGGATATCTAAGGATACGATAAACATATTAAGTGATATAAAATACAGAAGATCGATTAAAGTGAAAGTGATTACTTTAGACAGTGAGCAAAATCAGAGAGCCATAGAGGAAGCAGAGAATAATAATAATGACCCAATAATAGTCTTGAAGTTTCCCGAGGACAAAAAGGAGAAACTATTACACCTTAAGGCTTTAGTGATTGACGGCTCAATAGCAATAACGGGGTCCGCCAATTACACTAACTCAGGTCTAGGTAGTAATATTGAGATAGTCAATATTATTTTAGATCCAGATAACGTAAAAAGTGTACTTAAGCAAATTGAAGATATAGAGAAATCCATCGATAAGAAATGAACTGGGAGGTGTAGAGGAATTAAGAACAATGTAGAAACGCGATGGAAAATTTTCTTAGTTTATATTTCGCTTATTGCCTTATGTATCCAGTAATAATGTAGAGAGTTAGATCATCCGTACCTAAAAGCATTTTTGATAAATTTTGTTGTTAATCTATCCATCGAGAAAGGTCTCAAGGAGAACATTCTGCGAATAAGCGCATAAGAGATGCGTTTAACTCTCTACCTGTCAGCCTTAATTATTCTGATTCAGGATGGATATAATCACCGTCCGTATCGTGAACCTATTCTCGTTATGAAATAGTCCTAAAATGGTGACAGTATTTTAGACCTTGTTAACATTTAGCGTCTTTATGGAGTTGAAAATATACTTAAATACGTCTAATATTTTTATAGATTCATCAGGGTGTAACTTGTCATAACCTAGTAATTGCTTCAAGTCTGGATGATACTTTACAATAATATCTACATTACGTACGTTTATGTTATTCCTAGAATGGGTTTGAGTGGGTTTTTTATTAGTAACGACCTTGCCAACTAACCTTAAAAACTTCTTCCTTTTTTGCGAGTCTATGAACACGTTATGAATTAGACTATCGTATATTTCGTTCATCTCTTTCTCTACGAATGCTTTAGCGAACAAAGCAGGGTGCACGAATATTATATCGTCATTGTTGTCCTTTAGAAATACTTTAACTTCACGGCCGTTCATTCTAGATCCTAAGTCTTCAACTATTTCATCCAACATCTTACCTACGTTAAACTTCATTGGTATGCTACTCTCTTTGGATATCAGCTGTAACAACGTATTAAGACAGCGAGATATTTCTTTAACATTTCCTATGTTAATGACATCCTCGTCATCCAGTCGCCTTTGAATCAACATTTTCCTCAACGCCATGAGCACTAGCTTATGCTCCCAATTAACTCCGATATCCTTAAATTTACTTGAATCATATCCTACGACCTTTACGGTCTCTCTTTTCTTAGGACTTCCAGCCTCTAGGTATAGATTATATTGTTTTATAAAGAAATAAGAAAAATAATCTTGATCTAAGCTGGGCTCAAGGTCTTCACGCTCTATCGCCTTACGGTCAAAGTTCAGGTCTAAGTATTCTATGTGTCCGTTACTTTTTGTGACGTATGTGTGAAATATGTTGGATATACTTATCCAATTATCTCCTACTCTAAGAAAAAGATTTCCTAGAAAAGGGTTTTTTAAGTCATAGGGCAACCCTAGGGAAAAAGTCCAATATATCCCTAATGTTTTCCTTATTTCAAAATCGTTTATTATAGAGGGAGAGCTATTACCAAAGTCCATGATTCCAGATGGCCTAGATATAACATCGGAGTCAAACCTTAAGACGTACGAAATACTATTTCCAAATAGTTCACGATGAAATAGCTCATGATAATTTCCCCAATATTTTAGAGTTAGGGTTCTATCCAAATATGGTGAATACGCCGGGGCGAAAGTGACACTAGACTTTAAAGGATCATTATAAAAACCAAAAAATATTCTCCCCAGTATTTTAGGTGATATTATGTCTTCTATCCTAAAGAAATATAATGTTTTACCGCACTTCTGATATTTTCCGCAGTCGTCCTCATACACGTCATCTAGATTTCGAATTAAGTCTACGTAAGCATTGTATAATGCTTCGTTTAAGTCACGCAATAAGGTGGCTACATGACTCTCGTGGCATCTTTTTTCTATCATTATAATTACTGTGTATTATGTATACATTAATAACCATTGCTGATCAGGCTGAACTAGATACACGATAGCTACGTGAAAATCTCCACTTTACAGTGTACACAGACTCTCAACCGAAATAAAAATAAATGTGATCTATTTACTTTTTTCTGTGACAAAACGTTTCATAGAAAGTGACACTTTCGCCTCACTAATTCCTGAAATTGACAAAAAGGCTAAAAAGGAGAAAGGACCGGGAAGACCCCCTTACTGGGAAATGATTTTCTGGTGGACTAGGAAACCTTTGATATCAGCAAGAGCATTTACGGCTGCTGCACTATTACCAGAAAACACGTCAGTGGTGGATTTCAAGAGGATAACTAGACTAAGTGAAGATAACCCTCACAAATATCAGCCCATAACCGACGGTAAGTTCAAACAGTTCACGGTATTGGATCCCTTCGCTGGGTTTGGCTCTATCCCACTAGAGGCTAAGAGGTTAGGAGTTGGAAATGTAATAGCTTCAGACCTTCTACCTACCGCTTACGCCTTCCTAAAAGCAGTGCTGGAGTATCCCAATTACGGGGAGAGACTCATCAGTGACGTGAAAAAGTACGGCGAGGAACTGCTAAAGTCAATTGAGGAGGACGTGAAGGAGCTTTATGGAGACGCTTCCGGTTTCATTGGAACATGGGAAGTGAAATGTCCTCATTGTGGTAACTACACTCCACTCGTTAATAAGTGGTGGTTATTGGAAATTAAAGGTGATGAGGAGGAGGAAGAGAGTGAAGAAGAAGAGGAAGAAAAGGTTAGATCGGGCGAGTTTAGGAGACTTGTATTCATGAAACCCGAGGTTAACGGAAGAGAGTTACGAATTAGAGTAGTTGACCTAAACAAGGAGCTAGGTAAAAGGTCGCTGAGAGCAAAGAAGACAAAAGATAGAGTAATTGTAGATGGAAAAGAATACCAAGTTCCTGAAGGAAATATCGTGGCCAAGAACTCTTTAGCTAAATGCTTGTTTTGCAACAATATCATGCCTGGTAAAGGCGATAATTGGTACGTAAAAGAGGCAATAAGAGACTGGAACGAAAAATACGAGAAATACTTGAACGGAGAAATCGACCTAGACAGTTTAAAAAACGCCAAAGCTAGACCAGTCATTTTAGTGAAGTTTAAGGGAGAAGGAAAAGAGCTACAATTTGAAGAAATAGATCAAGTAGATAAGGAAAGGTTCTGGAAAACTTTTGAAATGCTAAAAGAGGTTGACATTAGTAAAATACCGACAGAACGAGCAGCTCCTTACGGCTCCGTAATGTTTGGAACATGGGGATTAGATAAATTTTTCAAAATATTTAATGCAAGGCAATTGGTTATTCTCAGTAAAATCATAGACAAACTAAATGATTCAAGGGAGAAGATAGATTTTGATGATAGATATAAAGACGCGGTAATTACATACTTGGCTATAACTTTCTTAAATTATGTGAGGTATAATTGTATATTAACATCAGTGGAATCGACCAGAACATTTATTAGGAATGCATTATCATTCAGAAGATTCTCGTTTACATGGAATTGGGTAGAGGTTTCTCCTCTAGCCGATATTATTGGATCTTTTTCAAGAAGCTTAGAGCATGTGATTGAAGGTTTAGAATATTTAGCACAAACTAACTCTACATCTGTTCTCGATATAGTTAATTCCGATGTTAACGAGTTAAACTTAGACCCAGTTGACGTTATAATAACAGATCCGCCTTACGCTAATGACGTACCTTATCCAGAGATAAGCGACTTCTATTATGTGTGGTTAAAGAGGATTATCCCATTACCATATAACACACAATGGGAAGAACTTGCACCAAAGGATATTGCGGTTGAAAAACCTAGAGGCGAAGTCTTTGGTGATAAAATCGGTACATATGAGTATTTCAGGGAAAGATTAGCCCAAGCATTTGCAAAGCTTGACCAGTTCTTAAAGGATGACGGACTAATGGTTACCTTTTACAATCACACATCTCCAGACGCGTGGATTTCACTTTTATATGGAGGGTGGTACTACTCCAAATTCAAAATATCAGCGATTCACGCAATAACTACTGAGGATGAGAACAGGGTTAATGCAAGAGGTACTATGTCATTAAACAAATCAATGGTCATCGTATGGAGGAAAAAAGCAGAGGGACAAAAATTAATCCAAGAAGCCGTTAAGGAGGCACTAAATTACGCCTCAACGTGGGTCTCCACCAGACTTCTAGGAAAGGAGAGAATCATCGAACTTTCAATAGACGCTTACATAGAAGTTTTAGGCAA
>NZ_JBBHKR010000034.1:0-7333 GCF_037389425.1 Stygiolobus sp. CP850M | reverse complement strand
ATAATCCCACACGTGGCTTTGAGGGAGACGAGGAGCGGTAAGCTCTCCATGTGGAAGGCTGGAGCTGCTGCTGAGGCTGTCAGGAACGCTGTATTCGTAACTCTCTTAGCTAAATCCGGTTTTACAGCACCCGAGTTACCGTTTTCCGGGGTCTTCGGTTTCTCTTCCATAGTGGCTAGGGATATGGACTTGAGTAAGTTTAGACCAGACGGAAGGGGGATCCTGAGGACCATGATCAAGAAGTACCCTGTAGAATACCATGCGCAAGCCGCAGTAGAGGCTGCAGCTGGACTGGAATACCACGGTGAGATAAAGAAAGTGTTAATAGAGACTTATGAAGCTGGGAAAACGATTCTTGCTGACAGCCGTGAAAAGTGGAGACCTCAAAACAAGGAAACAGCTGATCACAGTCTACCCTTCATAGTCGCGGTAAGCCTAATCAGGAAGGACTTTTGGCTTGATTCTTACTCTTTAATAGGAGAGCCCACATTGGAAAAGCTTATGGACTTAATAGAGGTAGTTGAGAGAGACGATTACACTTCAGTTTATCCTAAAGAGCTCCCTACTAAGATAACAGTGATCACGGATAAGGGAGAGTTCAGTAAGGAGGTCAAAATACCTAGAGGGCATTACGCTAACCCGATGAGTGATGAAGAGTTAGAGAAAAAGGCGAGTAGGCTGGGTTTAAGTAAGAAACAAATCGAACTTATTAAAAATTTTGATACTATAAAGGTGAGAGAGTTTGTCAGAGGTCTTAAGGAAGTCTGACTTCTTGGTTATACCCGGGGTCTTTAACCCTTTTACTGCCCTCTTAGCTCAAAAGGTTGGGTTTAAGGCGGTCTATCTGTCAGGAGGAGCTTTAACCTCTTCCCTCGGTATGCCAGACCTAGGCATAATCACGTTAGACGAGTTGGCGTGGATGGTGAGAAGGATTAGGGAAGTTACAGATATTCCTATAATTGTCGATGCAGACACAGGCTTCGGAGAAGTTGTGAATGTATATAGGACTGTTAAAGTGCTGGAGAGTGCCGGGGCTAACGCTATTCAGATCGAGGATCAGGTCTTACCTAAGAAGTGCGGTCATTTAGAAGGTAAGGAGGTAGTGAGACCTAGGGACATGGTGCTTAAGATAAAAGCTGCACTTAAGGCTAGGAAGGATATGCTGATTATAGCCAGGACTGACTCTAGGGCTAATTATGGTTTAGACGATGCTATTACCAGAGCTCAGATTTACTTGGAGGCTGGGGCTGACGTAATTTTTCCCGAAGCACTAGAGAGCAAGGATGAGTTCGAGAGGTTTGCAAGGGAAGTGAGGGCTCCCCTCTTAGCTAACATGACTGAATTCGGTAAGACCCCCCTAATAAGTGCTGAGGAATTCAAGGCTATGGGTTATAAGTACGTTATTTTTCCCGTTACAATATTCCGGGTAGCAGCTAAGGCTATGAAAGACGCATTAGAAGTTTTGCTCAAGGAAGGGACGCAAAAGAACTTAATGGACAAAATGATGACCAGAAAAGAGCAATACGAGATTATAAACTACTACTTTTACGAGAACTTAGATAAGGAACTGGCTAAAGGAGGAGTAAAGTCTTAAACACCTTCTGAGTTAACGTTGCTTTTTTAGTTAAAATTTTAATATTTTTCTTTCATTATTAATTTGGGAAAGATTTATAGTTTACAAATTCAATATAAGTATTTATGAGCCAGGTTAAAGTAAAGGTTTTAATCAATAAATCCCCTCTTAAAGTTCCCGTAGGGACTAAGACCCTAGATGCTGTAAAGCTCATGGCTCAGAATAACGTAGGCTCAGTTCTCATTGTAGATGGTGACAAACCCGTAGGAATATTTACCGAAAGAGACCTCCTGAAAGCAGTAGCTAAAGGAGAGGACTTAAATAAACCTGTAGAGAAATTAGGCACTTACGGTAAGCTAATTACGATTAGGGAAGACGAACCTCTTTCTAACGCGGCGAGACTGATGCATCAATATGACATAAGGCACCTTGTAGTCGTAGATGGTAAGGATAAGGTAGTGGGTGTAATCTCCATCCGTGATATCATAAGTGAAAAGCACCTGCTTTCAGCAATTTCCGCTAACCCGGATGAGGAATGGGTAGGGGGTGACTGAGGTTGGTTGAGATAAGTAGGGGTCTTGAGGACGTACTTATAAAGACTACTTCACTTACCTTCATTGACGGTCATCACGGGGTATTGCGTTATAGGGGATATGATATAAACGATTTAGTTGAACATTCTTCCTACGAGGAGTTAATTTATCTGATGCTATATGGAGAACTCCCTAATAGGAAGCAACTAAACGAAGTGAAGGCAAAACTCAATGAGAATTATGAAGTACCGGAGCAGGTTATTAACGTAATTTACTCTCTACCGAGAAATTGTGACGCAATAGGGATTATGGAGAGCGCCTTTGGCATAATGGCGTCAGTCTATAACCCTAAGTGGGATAAGGAGAAAGATAGAGATAATGCTATCCAAATAATAGCTAAAACAGCCACAGTCGTAGCAAACGTCTTTAGGGCTAAAGAAGGACTGAAGCCTAAGATACCATCACCTTCCCAAAGTTATGCCAAGAGTTTTCTCGAAGCTTCCTTTGACAGAAAAATAGGCGAAAAAGAAATCAAAGCTATGGACGCAGCGTTAATACTCTATACTGATCATGAAGTTCCTGCATCAACTACAGCCGGTTTAGTAGCTTCTTCTACGTTTTCGGACATGTACTCTTGCATAGTCGCTGCGTTAGCCGCACTTAAAGGGCCTCTGCACGGAGGGGCTGCCGAAGAAGCGTTTAAACAATTCGTCGAGATAGGCTCACCCGATAAAGTAGACGAGTGGTTTAAGATAAACATCGTCGAGGGAAGGAAGAGATTAATGGGTTTCGGGCACAGAGTATATAAGACGTATGACCCTAGGGCTAAGATCTTTAAGAAATTAGCACAGCAGCTGAGTCAAGAAAACCCAGAGATAAAGAAGTACTTAGAAATTGCGGAAAGGCTAGAAAAACTAGGAATTGAAACTTTCGGCTCAAAGGGTATCTACCCGAACACGGACTTCTATTCTGGGATAATTTTCCATGGATTAGGTTTCCCGATTTATATGTATACGGCGTTATTCGCTCTCTCGAGGACCTTGGGTTGGTTAGCCCACTTTATAGAGTATGTAGAAGAACAACATAGACTCATTAGACCCAGAGCGTTATATGTGGGTCCAGAGTATAAACATTACGTCCCTATAGATAAAAGGTGAAACCAGAGGGTAAAGATAAAACTCCACACGATTAGTGACTTTTATATCTGTTGTCTAGCTGTTTTTAATTGAGCTAAATCTTTTATCCTAAAGATAATTCTAAGTAGTACATAGATTATTGTTTCTCTTCTCTACTAATCTCAATTCACATTTTTGATTTAGATTAAAAACAATTATTATCTCTGAGAATAAACGAATAAAGAATAGATAATCTAAGTCGAACTTGAGTTCGCTTTTTAATTTCACTAACCTAACTAGATTTATGTCAAAACCATTTTTGAGAGAGTCATCTGGGTTGGTGAAGAACGCCACACTAAAAGACTTAGTTATGTTGAACGTTGCAAATATGGGGGCTGGTCTAGCAGTTTTCGAAGGAATCTCTCCCTATATTCAACCGGGCTCAATACTATGGTTAACCTCTTTGCTTACCTTTATTCTCACATTACCGCTGGTCTACACATACACGAGCCTCCTAATGAGGATGCCAAGAACTGGGGGAGATTACATATGGATCTCAAGGAGATTAAACAGTAAGGTAGGGGCTGTAATGGGAGTAGCATTTGCATTCAATATGCCACCTTATTTCGCACTATCAGCTTTCTTTTCTGTCTCAGCGATAAATCTAGTTCTGTACGAGATCGGTGTACTCAATCATCAAGGGGAACTGACTAACCTCTCAAATACGGTATTTGTCAATCCTTACGGAACTCTTACGCTGACTCAAGACCTCCTAATTTACGCTCTCGGTGCTATAGCGTTTGTAATAATCATTCTCTTGAATATAATAAGACCTAAATGGGGCTTCAGCCTAACTACCGCTCTCGGTATCTTCTCCACCATTACTCTAATCCTTGCAATGATAGTTTTCGCCTTAAACGTCGGTTCAGTGAGGTCTCAACTCCCTAATTTCATTAGTGAGTTCCAACTGTCCCCCCAGAACACTTCTCCTTGGTCTTTCAGCTGGGCTTCAACTTTCTACATGATCCCATTTTTCTTGTCATTTGCATACATCTGGCTTTATGCGGGGCCAGCAGTAGCTGCTGAGGCTAAAGAAGGATCGTTAAAATGGAATCTCTATCTAGGTAGTATAATGACGTTCCTCATGATCACAATACCTTTCATCGAGATGTATACCGAAATCGGTTGCCCCACGAACACCGCTTACTATCCTACATTTACCTATAATTTCTGGAGTTTAGCTATCTTCCTCTCACACAACGAGATACTCGAGTGGATTCTGGGTCTTGGTCTGATAGCTTGGAACTTCTTTGTCATGGCTTTCGGTGTAGTAGTATTTGCAAGATATGTGTTCGCATTTGCATTTGATAGACTATTCCCAGCTATATTCGCAAAGCTTAACAAGTTCGCATCTCCGGTTTACGCTCATCTCCTCGACTTAGCTACCACGTTAGTCTTCCTAGCTCTTCCAATAATCTCTGTAAGCGGTGCGAGTGCCCTATATTCTTATACTCCTTTGGCTTTAGCATACCTTATTTTGGTCTCACTCACCGGTGTCAAAGTGGGGATTGAGGAGAGAAATAAGCCGTTAATAATTGGATCCGCTTTATCTACGGCGATAATGTCCTTAATGGAAGGTGAGATCTTAGACCCATATAACAACTACGCCTTCAGTGTAGTGGGAACTAGCGGAGTTAACTGGATAGCTACAGCTTACATCGCTTCCTTAGTGGGTCTAGGACTGATAACTTATATCACCGCTAAAAAGGTGAGGAGTAAGGAAGGAATAGATATTGACCTAGTCTATAAGGAGATACCACCGGAATAATCTACATTCTCAGATTTTCGTTGCCGATTTTTTCCTCTACTAGTTCAATTTAGATTAAGTTAGAAATGTATTGTTTTGATGTCATTTAAAATTGAATGTTTTGTTACAAATAGGGTTAATTTACAAATTTTATTTGAGGTAAGAGTAATTTTATAAATGTGGAGTTTAACTATAGTATATGGATATACATTCACACGGTATAATAGGAGCTGTAATAGTGTTTTTAATAGCATGGATCGTAACGTCCATCCCGGTATGGCTAGCATCTAAGGCAGTATCTAAGGAAAACTCTTTCGGAGATGCATTAATTGCTACTCTTTTTGCCTTTATAGTCTATACTATAATAACATTTATTTTCGCGTTCATAGGCTTTCCATTTATAGGTATAATAGTGGGAATCATAGGTATATTAGCTGTATTTAAGGCTATATTTGAGACTGGATGGCTAGGAGCTATAGCAATAGCTGTGTTAGCAATAATAATATACGTTATCATAGCGTTTATCCTAGGACTGTTTGGTATAGCAGTGGTTCACTTATTCTAATAAAAAACTCTTCATTTTTTAGACTAGGTTATAGTTGAGATTATTATAGAACGTGTTTCCGTATTGAGTCTCTACGATTATTGGAACTTGATTATACGGAGTCTGTTGGTTATGACATTGGTCTATTATTATCTGATAAGGAATGTACTGCTCATTACCTAGGTTTGTTATTGTAACCGTAATGTTGCTTAAATTATATTTATAAATACCAAGTCCTATTACAGTTCCTAAAGCTTTCACATCAAGAAAAGAAAGGTGTCGAATATATAAGATCTCTTGAAACAATTTTCTCCCGAGATTTCCACTAGAACTATATCTATGAAACAAAGTAGAAAATCAAAAGTTTTCCCCTCTTTTTACAGAAACTAAGTATGAACAGCGGTTATGGGAATCTTAGGGAGGTAATACCAAGAAGTCGGTATTAGCGAGAAGTTTTTATTTTTCAACGTTGTTCTACTGAAAGATGTTGAAGGGACAAGTAGAGTACGCTAAGGAGAGGCTGGTCAAGGCAGTCAACCAAGTTCTGGGCATAGTGAGAAGGAACGGGAGGAGCAGGAGGGTAGGACTAGCACTAGTCCTCATGACCCTGCTAGGTGGTAGGGCCAGCGTGAAGAATGCTGCTGAGACGTTCGGGTTGGACTACGCAAACCTGCTGGAGGCGTTGGGAGAACTCGAAGACGCGTGGAGGGACTACTTGAAGGTCCTGTCGGGGCTGGTGAAGGGTGAGGTGGCTGTAATCATAGACGACACCGTGGACCACAAGGAGTACTCCCGGGGGAAGGACGTGAGCCCCCACGGAAACTACTGGATCTACTGCCACGCCCACCGGAGGTTCGAGAGGGGCGTCCAGCTCCTCACGGTCGCTATAGTGGACCTCTCCACGGGCAGGACGTTCATGGTGGGAGCCTTCCCCTACGCCGTGAGGAAGATGTTGGACTTGGGGATGGTCACCGAGTTCAAGACCAAGATCGACTTGGCCAAGGAGATGTTGGACGTGCTCAAGGAGCGCTTTAGCGTGTCCATGGTCGTCTTCAACTCGTGGTACTGGTCAGAGAAGCTCGTGACGGACAACGTGGTGTCTGAGCTCAAGTCCAACCGGAGGCTCCTCAGGGTCGAGTCGGCCCGGGGGACCCTCGAGGAGGTGGAGGGACACCTCCGAGTGAGGGACCTACCCCCCGGAGTCTACTACGCCGACCTGACCCTGGGAGGCCGAGTGATTACGGTAAAATTGCTAGTTCAAGAATATAAAGGTGACTCCGGGACACACGTCAGATACCTCTACACGACCGATCTCTCGCTCAGCGAGGAGGAGATCGAGGAGGCATGGAGGATGAGGTGGGAGATCGAGAAGCTCCACAGGGACGTCAAGGCCCTTGGACTGGAGGACTCTTCGTTCTGGAGGAGAGAGAGGCTTCAGGGTTACCTCACGATCTTCACCATCATGGTCAACGTCGTCAGGGAGCTGATAGGGGAGCTGAACCTGAGGAGCGTGGAGGCGTTCCTCAGGTTCGTTGAACGTTATTTAGGTGGATCGTCGGGGCTAATGAAAATCTTTAAGTTACGTTAAAGTCCCATAACTGCTGCTCTATGTAATTTCTCACGGTCTGTGGGGATACGTTATACGCTCCGGACTTGTTCTCTACTGAATCGTTCCACAAACAAGCAGAGATGAGGGTTTTTTGCTACTTCATCTCCTTTCCCTTAAAGCATGGAAAGTAATTTATATCCTATTTGTTGAAT
>NZ_JBBHKR010000033.1:0-6021 GCF_037389425.1 Stygiolobus sp. CP850M | reverse complement strand
AAGACTTATTTACTTAAACATCAAGCAAAAAGATAGTAGTTTTTATAATCTTCTGGCTCCAAAAACTCGTTTGTGAAGTCCAATTTGCAGTATCAACCCAGAAGCAGTTACAGTTAAAACAGGAGGGGTGGAGACACAGTAAAAAATTTAGAATAAATAAAAAAGTTCGGATTTTATAGCGATTTGAAGAAAAACCCTGTAGTACTAAAGAAAGATCCCACGAAACTCAGGGCCATTATATAAGAGTATATCGGGTCTAGGCTCGAGTAGAACAATAAACCTCCGGCTGCAGCTATTCCTATAAATAAGATATTGGCGGTTGATAGGTAAAAAAGCACTTTGTCTTTACTTATCGTCCCTAAAGCAAATAACGCAACACCCAGAAAAGCCGTAAGCATTGCGAAACTTATGTGGAGCGATAATAGTGCTGATTGATAAGCGTTAATTAAAGGAAATTTATCATAAAGTAGAGTGGCTAAACCGAAAGCGAAAAGAAACGTTAAAGAAAGTAGTTCTAAGCCTGCAAATATAGTTACTATTCTTGATCTTTGATAAAGTGCCATACTTATCAAAATTATGTTAATAATTAATAGTTAAAAAAGTTTAGCTATATACTCATATAATATTGACTCTTCTGGGTTACTTCCACGGTGATCGCCGTAGACGAAAATAGCACACCTAAAAATCCGATACCCATCATTAATGCATACATAGGGTCTGTATAACCGCCGAAATAGAATAATCCCTCAAATGCAGCAAATATACAGAATAAAACGTTAAGTAATCCTAGAGCTTTCAACTTAAGGTTATTACTGCGCATTGCAGCTGCAAATATGAAAAAGCTTAGTATTACAACAATTGCCGCACCATATATATGGGCTGTTATCGCATTACCTACAAGCCCTAAGTTAAAGATAGGGATTGCCATTCCTGCACTGTAAAGTACGATGAGAACTATAAGTTGGAATATGGTAGGCATTAGGATGTAATTTTCAGCATACATTAAGCTTATGGTTCTATTTATAAAATTTGTTACACTCATCAAAAAATACTATACAAGTGTAATTAAAAAATTTTACCTTAACTTTCTAAATAGGTATAAAAATAGAAGCGAAGCGAAGAGCATGTAAAATCCGGCTGCAAAGATCGTAGCTGACTCAACACCAACAGCATTGTTTGTAAAGAAGTTAAAGGGAATTGATAAGAACACAAAAAAGATGAATCCTAGAGAGGCTAACAAGGTGTAAACAAATAAACTCTTATTCATTTATTTCACCGGGAAGGTCTCCCAGATTATATTATACGCTATGAATAGTGCCATTGCAATAGTTCCCCCGAAGATTAATCCGAGAATGAAAAGACCCAACTTGGTCATTTTATCACCCCTGCTGTTGGAACGGATTTCCAAAACTTGTTAATAACCTTGTGTAACAATTCGTTGGAGTCTGTCCTTTTTGCAGTAGCAACTTACTACACCCTGTGTTCTCGTCGTAGCTTGAAAGAGTTGCGAACCCAGACAAATCATTACTCCTGCCCAAAATAACAGGGGCATTAGGGTTCATACCAACGGCATAAAGATAGTCAGTGTTTGGGTCCCAATAGAGTTGAACGTAAGGCAAGGGTCTTACAGTCGGTCCAGTCACTACATTAGCACCTTTGTATGGATCGTAAGTGGAGCCATGACAATCACAATGTATAACCCCGTAATTAATGCCTTGGGATACGATTATGTTGTATACATCAGAGGGGATGTAGTTAGGGAAAGGTCCATTTGGCTGAACTAGATTAGGCGGATAATAATGGATTTCTGGAGGAATACAGCCTAGATGTTGACATATAGCACTATAAGCTACAATTGACTTATTTGGCCCTACTCCTCCTGGAAAAGTATACGTTGCACCATTTTCTGGGATTGTAACAGTTGTAGACGGTACCGCCACTGGGTTTCCGTTCTTATCACCAATGTTTATCAAGAAAGTTATATCGCCCTGCATAGGGTATTGAAAGACTAAAATCGCTGGGTTGTTTACTGGTAGCTTAGAGGCCTCTATTGGGTTTCCGTTTGAGTCTGTTACTATCATCCACGGAAAATCCTTAAGTGTAATTTCCGGTTGGTTTAAGTAACCGAGAACGGGTAGTACGGAAACCACAGCCAATGCTCCTATTCCTATTAGTAGTCCTTTTAAGAGCATCCTCCTCTCGGGGCTTAACGGGCCTACGTTGTCTTCAGCATATTTAAAAAGATAGTCTCTCCCTTTCTTTATGAACGCTTTCTCGTCGAATTTTGTAGGTGGATTCCTCATTTTATAAATGAGACGGTGTAAAAATATTAGGTCATCCCTTTTGAGAACGAAAGGTTTCATTTCTTTTCACAAATTTAGTTATAGTTGAAATCTTTAAATTTTTATTTTATATCTTTACAAACTTACAATATTGTTCTTATTGATGATTAAAACTATTCATAATGTTTAATGTAAATCTTTAATACACAGATTAAACTATGTTAAATTTACATTTATAATGCTAAATTATTTTATTTATATAAACTAAATTTCAAAAATAAATAAATCACAGAAAAAGTTAAATATAATGATAATTACAATAGAATTTAGGTGAACGAGTATAACACTAGCTGATAAAATAAAACATGAAGCCGAAACGGTATGGTTTATCGTTATGCTTGCAATAAGTCTAGGTTATTTCTCATGGGAGATAGTCCAAATTCAGGCAGGCACTAATGTAAGCTTCAGATATGGTTTACCACTTTACAGTGGTATGCCCAAACAAGCTCAGGAGGCTGTAACATATTTCAATGCACATCCTCCAGTAAACCATACTTCCGAAGTCGTCGACGGCATTCTCGTAGTTAATATGACAGCTTATCAATACTATTACTCGCCTAACCTAATCAAAGTCACCCCCGGACAACAAATA
Organism: Stygiolobus sp. CP850M; assembly: GCF_037389425.1. Classification (NCBI taxonomy): domain Archaea; kingdom Thermoproteati; phylum Thermoproteota; class Thermoprotei; order Sulfolobales; family Sulfolobaceae; genus Stygiolobus; species Stygiolobus sp. CP850M. Next base: position 3,087 of record NZ_JBBHKR010000033.1, on the reverse strand, counting down.
GTTCTGATCATTAACTCGCCGCAAGTTATAACCGGGATATACTTACGTTTACCTAATGGTGTCATAAACGTTAATGCAGTACCCGGAATACCGAGTTACGTATACTTCGTTGCACCTACTACACAAGGTAACTATACGTGGTATGAACCCGAATACGCGGGTTACGCTTTTTCAACAAATATGACCGGAGTTCTGGAGGTGGTTTAAATGGCTTACACTCTTGCTATCCAATTTGAAAAAATTAAGAAAGAAATATCTGTTTTCCTCGGTAAATTAAAGAGTTTTGCACTACCAAAAGACACGTTGGGAGTAGTCTGGCTTTTCACACTCGGTACTGTGGGCTGGCTGATAATTGTAGGAATGGCTGCTATGAATATGAGGACGTATCTTGTTTATCCCGATAACTCGGCAGGAATTGGCCCCACGTACTATTTATCTCTCACGTTACACGGATGGAGTGCAATGTTCGGTGTTGTTCCTGACGCTGCGTTTGCCGTAATAGCATTTTCCATGTATAAAAGCGGGTTATCAACAGTAAATGCAAAAAGAATTGCGTACTTGTTCTGGGCATCTAACTTAGCTCTAGTCTTCGCGCTTTTAGGTGGTCCTGACATGAGCTGGTATATGTATCCACCTCTTGCAATAGAGGAGAACAGTGTCTTCAAAGCTTTCCTGATATATCAATCCCCGGTGCTAATAGGACTTGCCTACATTGCTTTAGCTATCAACTCCATAGGAGGTACTATAATACCGATTATCCTCCTCGCTGACGCATACGCTACTAAACCTAAGAACCAGAAGCTGAATATATTCGCTGCTTACGGTGTAGCTTTTGCAGCGATAATAGCCTTAACCATGCCAGCTCTAAGTGCTGCAGAGTTATGGTATGCACTGTATTTCTTAGCTGGGATCCCGGTTGACTCATTGCTTTGGCTAATCCTCTTCTGGTTCTACGGTCATCCGGTAGTATATTACGTCCCGTTCCCACTGTTTGGAGCGTTATATTACTATATACCCAAAGCTGCTGGAAGAGAGTTATACAGCGAAAAGTGGGCTAGGATGAACATATACCTACTCGCGATAGGTTCGATGTTGATATGGGTTCACCACCTGCAAACTTTCCCTCTACCAGTCGTCCTGAGGTTATGGGCTAACTTCGCTACCTTGATCCTTGCTGCTGGTTCAGGTTTAACCGTGCTTAATCTAGGTCTTACTGTCCTCCTTTCGAATGGATACAATTACAAAGACCCGATAAGTATGTCGTTCCTGATAGCATTCATAGGATTTATTCTGGGAGGTGTTCAAGCATTACCTCAACCGTTCGACATAGTTAATCCCATAATTCACAATTCATATTTTATAGTAGGACACTTCCATTTAATAATATGGACGCTGATAATTGTAGGTTTTACAGGGGTATTCCTAGATCTCCTGAAATCCAGTAATGTCAATTTTGACTACTCGAAGATAGCTTCTAGATTAATCACAACAGGTATTCTACTCTGGACGGTTCCTTTTATGACGATAGGGTACTTAATGTCTGTGGAAGGATACCTAGGAATGCTCAGGAGAGTTATCGCATATCCAGCAATTTTCGAACCGTTTAACTTAGCTATTTCCCTCTTAGCGGAAATAGGAATACCCGGATTAGTATTAGCTATTTCCTCTGCAATAGGTGATTATATAATGAGAAAAGTAACTGTCGGTACAGATGTTTCTGTTCAGACTTCAACCTCGATTTCAATGAATATAGGAAAAGAGGTGAAAGTGGATGGCTGAGAAGGAAAGAGGGTTAGTAGAGGACATTTTAGATAGGGTCGGTGTTAAAGAGGCTCCGTTTTTTAAGACCCCTGACTATATGTATAATCCTTCCTATTGGTTAGGGGCTATGGTTGCTGGCGCATTTATTTATACAGTTATTACTGGATTGCTCTTACTACTCTACTATCAGCCGTCTTACGCGTATCAGTCTACAATGAACATAATATACCACGTACCGTATGGGCCAGTACTTCTCTTCAGTCACCTTTACGGCTCTTATATAATGATAGTTCTAGCATACATTCACATGTTCAGGAACTTTTACGTAGGGGCTTACAAGAAGCCAAGAGAGTTACAATGGGTTACTGGAGTCCTTTTGTTACTCCTAACACTAGGTGCATCATTTTTCGGGTACAGTCTAGTTAGCGATGTGCTCGGAGTAAATGCAGTAGACATAGGAAGTGAGTTGATGGTGGGTACTGGGTTCCCTGGTGCGACCGTAATTGTTAACTGGCTATTTGGACCAGGTGCGTTAGCATCGATTTCAAGTAGTCCCTTAACTAGAGCTGAACTATTCGATAGATTACTTGGTTGGCACATAGTATTAGTCTTCTTAATAGGAGCCTTATTCGGATTTCACTTCCTGCTCTCTGAGAGATACGGTATGACTCCGTCTAAGAAAGAGAAGTCTAAGGTTCCCGCTTATTATACAAAGGAGGAATGGAGTAAGTTTAACGAGTGGTGGCCTAGAAACGTAGTGTATATGTTATCAATAGTCCTTACTACATGGGGAGTTATACTCTTCGTGCCTAATTTGTTGGCAAATATAAACGGCTTACCGATAGTTATTAACCCTTACCCTGCACCGCAAGCCGGTACTCCACAAGCATCTGGAGTGCAGCCTTATCCGCCTTGGTTCTTCCTATTCTTGTACAAGTTTGTTGACTTCGAATTACCAAATGGTCAACCCTTAACTCCGGCCATGGTAATTGCAGCCTTAGTGTTCATGTTACTCGTTGTAATGTTACTGCCGTTTTATGAAAACAGCCAGTGGATGTATTTAAGGAATAGGAAGTTCTGGGTCTGGGTAATGACTCTAGCGTGGATATATCTAATAGAACTCAGTATCTGGGGTTATTACCAACCTGGTGTCCCAGCTCCCTTCAACCAACAAGTAGAACTGTTAGGCCCCCCGGCGGTAATAGTAGGACTTGTAGTGTTATTCTGGGGAAGAAGGGATAAAAACGATGTAAGTAAAGGAACTTGGTTCAGCTCTATCAAGTCTCTTAAGATGTCGCCTTTCACCGTGTTAATGGGCTCTGTAGC
>NZ_JBBHKR010000032.1:0-5112 GCF_037389425.1 Stygiolobus sp. CP850M | reverse complement strand
CCCGATACTTTTTTCTCTCGATTTAAAACTGGGAGGGCTCCGAAGTTTCTAGCTACCATTAATGTTAATGCATCCATCACATCATCATCTTCATAAGCGTAAACGGGTCTAGGCGTCATAACTTGTGCGACTTGTTTTTCAATAAGTGCGAATATATCTCCTCTATCACAACCTTCTTCACACCTTTCCGTAACGAAAGTAAGTAAATCACGAGTGGATATAATCCCTTCAATTGATTCATTAGTTACTATAACTCTTCCTATACCTCTTGTGTTAACTTTCTTAAATGCTTCGACCAGTTTATCCCTTACGGAAACTATTGGAGGGTCTGGAAGCATGAGTGTTTTTATTATCATGGTTTTCTATTCCAACTTGCCGTTTATAATTCTTACCTTCAGTCAGCAAGGTACCCTAAATACCAATCACTTTGTTAAACCCTCTGTAAACTTCAGCTACACTCCACGCTTGGGCTATACAACCACCAGCTAGATACGGAGGTATATCCTCGAATAGCTCAGGAATATATCCGTTATTCTCCTTAATCACATCCAGTAGGGGTCTAAAGATATCGATGAGCATTTTTGCCTTTATCAGATCACTCTCGACTTTTAATTTAGCGTCTATATAAGCTCCTATCAACCAAGGCCATATAGGACCGTTATGATAAGCTTCATCCCTACTAGCCCTATCTCCTCTATAGATGGGCTTGTATCTGGGATCTCTCACGGAAAGTGTGCTGAGCCCGTAGGGTCTCAGAAGTTCATTCTCAATCGTAGCAAGCATTACCTTGCCCATTTCTGGGGGTAAAACGTTGAAGGGTAATGATAATGCGAAAAGTTGGTTAGGTCTTATGGACTTATCCGGTATCATATACTGGTCAATATAGTCGTAAAGACCCCAACTTGCTACAAACTTCTCGTTGAAGGCGTTTCTAACTTTTTCGGCCATTTCTACATAATAATCTTGTTTATCTCCTAGAAGTTTAGAAAAAAAGTCCATGACCATTAACGCGTTATACCATAATGCGTTTATTTCCACTGCAGCACCTTCTCTCGGTGTAACTATCCTACCGTTATAACTTGCGTCCATCCACGTTCTCGGCGCTCCTTTGTGAAATAATAAGTTATCTTTAACGTAAACTATCCCGTTTCCCTTAGAATACCATTCGACTATTTCCTGAAGTTTAGGATAAATTCTCCTGATAAATTCCTTATCGCCACTGTAGGTGTAAATTTTGTAAACTGTATTTATCGCCCATAAGCTAATATCAACACCGACGTAAATGGGTTCACCTTCGGGTGTTATGTGGTTTGGTAACATCCCCCTCTCGGAGTGGCTCAGATACCGTGTAGTTATATCCTCAGCAAGTTTATACAATCCGTTTAAGAGCAAAATCCCCTCCATGGATATGAATGTATCCCTACCCCACTCGTCAAACCAGTGATAACCTGCAATGATAGCCCAACCTTCTTTCCCCTTGACCAGAAAGTCAGTTGAGGCACTTGCTAAGAGCTTTAGAACGTCATAGGGATTTTCCTTTAGTTTTTCGTAACCATATTTGTCATAGTATACGTGAACTATTAAGGTGTTATCCTTACTTGTTACGCAGAATGGGTTGAAGAGATCTTCCTTGTGGTTTGAACCTCTCTCATAGTCTAAGACGTAAAAGAAGTTATAGTACCAGTATCCGGTCATCTCCGCGTTGATACCGCTTTCAAATAGGAAGTTCAGGAAGGGAATGCCATCTTTTACTACCCTAGCCTTTTGTCCTTGAAAGTAAACATCAAAGAATGTAGATTTAGGAGTTACAAGATGGTGGCTGCGATAGGTAATTAGAGGACAAATTTTAACTCGCCCATCAGTCGCCTTGTATTCTATAGTTATAGCATTTTCAAATCCATGAGCTATTAAAGTCTTTTCCAACCTAACGTTGTTCACTTCGTAAACCCATCTTACGTAATTCCTGCCCCACTTGAACTCCTTTAAGTACCTATATCCGTCTGGATAATATGTTCCTTCGTAATGGTTGGTACTTATCGGAAATTCGCCCTCATCGGTTATCAAAAAATCCTCAAATTTAGACAACATTACATATCTTTTGTGGGGTTGGTTCAAAGGTACTACTAGATATCCGTGGTAAGTCCTTGAGTTTATACCGCAAATGGTTGAAGAGGAATATCCTCCAGTTCTAAGAGATAAGAGCCATTCTCGCCTTTCGCATTCCTCCGGCGGTAACACACTTTAATTTACTATTTAATAGTTATTAGTTTATCTAAGGTAATTATGAACTCAGAGTGAGACCACACTAGAGGCATTACAGACGAACTCTGCAAAGAGTCCGGATAAACTTGCTCTGGAAGCAAACCGGTTGGTAAAGCTCTATCCATTACCCATTTTACGTACTTCATAGCCCTCTGAATATCCCCTATTTCAACGTAATACTCTGCCACCCATAAGGTAGTTATTATCCACGGATTAGGCTGAGATTTCTCCCTTCTGTAGTAGTCGTTCTCATACCTTATGATCCCACCGTTAACCGTTAGTAAGTCCTCAATAATCTTTATTGTGTTTTTCATAACTACATGTTCTGGCTCTACCATTTCGAAGAAGAAAGGAGAATACATGCTCGCATCTACTGTGAGATCCTTGTTCCCGTATTCGTCCAAACGCCTTACAAACCTGTCGTTATGAACCATCCTTTTTAGAGCCTCTTCCTTCATATACCTTGCAATAGTTATTATATCTCCTGAGAGCACCTCATCTCCCATGTCTGCTACTAGCCTTGATGCCGACTTAAGCGCTCCGAATACAGTTGATACTGTGTAGATGTGAATTCCATACCTCTCTTCCCATAAATCGAAACTGGGCTTCGGTAAACCGTCTTCAATATATCTCATCATGAACCTTACAGCGGGTTTAACAAAATCCTTGTAAATCGAGACTAGCACGTCTATATCTTTATAATATTCGTAGTGCTTAGCGATAGCCCAAACTTGTAAAGCCGTTTCATCTTCTTGAATTGGATAAATCCTCTTACCATTCATCAACCAAGGATGCCATGAACTTGCTAGCGTACTGTCTGGATTATATTTATGGAATAAGAATCCATCCTCACTTATGAGTTTTGAAATAAACGCATAGTGTTTAACAGCAAGATCCCCATAACCGGCTAAGTCCAGTGCATGAGCAGCTATTGCACTATCTCTAGGCCAGCAGTATGTGTAGGAATCACCATAGACTCCTACGAAGCTGTAATCTGAAGAGGCTATGATTGAGCCGTTCTGATCCATGTGATTTTTTATTACCAATAGACTTATCTGGAATAAATCTCGAAGCTTTTCATCTATCTCTTTTGTCTTAAACTTGTTGAACCAGTTTTTCCAGAACATATACGAGTTTGTGAACGAGGACTCAATTTCCGTCGATGTAACCCTCTTAAGAAGTTTTCTTAAACCTTGTAATGTCCTATCGAAAGCTATTGTTAAGTAAGCTTTTTCGCTACCTAGAGGATTTAGCGACAAGGAAAAGGCTAATGCTGACTGAACGTTTCCGTTTTCTATAGTCTTTCCTTTCAGGTTGCCGTCATTTACATCTTCAAAAATGTCATTTTTGCCTACGGTGAACTCGTTGAAGTCTTTCATGATTCCCAGAAGTTTTATTCCTATATACCTCTTAGACTTGTAATGGATGATTGCATTCGTCTCAGGATCATAGAATGCTGTGTCTCCGTAAGGGTTTGAGTAAAGGTCTAAATCAAAGAGAAAAAGTAGTTTTGCCTTCACCGGTTCAGCTGACTTGTTGATTACTTTAATAATCCGGTAAAATAAAGGCTCGTATAGGTCAGCGAAATCGTAGGCGATGAGAGATAACTTGTTGTCTGTATCGGCTTTAACCTCACCTATGTTCGTGTTGTCAAGGTAAGAAAGGCTCGTCTTCCATTCAACATCTTGGTATAGTCTATCTGTAAATATATATTGCCTTACGGGTTTACCGTTAGTGTGATTTTCCATTCCTATATAAGGGTAGTAAAGATCGATGATCCTACCGAACTCATCTAAGTTCACTAGTATCTTGCCGTTGCCTATGCTAAGAGCCCTCATGTGAGCACTGTATCGTATAACTTACTTTCGGCGTTAATAAGCTTATGAGGATAAATCTTGGAATTCACAATTTCACTTCCCTCTCCTATTACTACGTCTTCTGCAATTACACTGTTTATAATTCTTGTAGGTCTCGATTTTGACGACCTTATCTCTACATGTCTTGCTATAATTGAGTTCTCAATTATAGCGTAATCTCCGATATAGCATCTGTCCATCAATGAGCTCTTTACTATTTTCACTCCTTCTCCTATGATTGTAAAGTTATCAATGCTTGACTCCTCTATATATGTGTGCTTACCTATATGACAATGTCTCCCTATAAGTATGTTACCTTCTAGCTTCAGCTCTCCCTTCTTATACATCCTCTTAATAGCTAGTCTTCTCTTCCTCGAGTCTGGACTCGTACCTTGAACAAAGATCCTTCTATTGGGATCAATTCTAATCCCGTGCATGTCTTTAGCATCGAGTGTCTTCAGTAAGGTCAGCATCGCATCCAAATACCTTCCGGGAGTACCTACATCAAACCATAAGTCATTAGTGATATACCCATAAATGGGATATCCCTTCTTTATCAAGTACGGTATTATGTCCTTACCAAAGTCCATTTTTCCCATCTTATACATTTCCTGAACTTCCTCGCTCTTGAAGACCTTCCTTATTTCAGGACTAATGACGTATAAGCCAGTATTCGCCAAATTGCTTGGTGCTTCTTCTTTTTTAGGTTTCTCAACGAACCTCTTAATTCTATTGTCACTTTCAAGTTCAGCAACTCCGAACTCCTCCACGTTTTCAACAGGCTTTAACACAATGGTCATGAACGCGTTTTTGTTCTCATGGAACTCGAGAACCTTTTTAACGTCAAGATTGAATAAGTTATCCCCTTGAACTACTAAAAAGTGCTCTTGAATATCATAGTATTCGAGGTTTATCCTCACGGCATCAGCATTTCCTATACTATCAACCCTTGGCTGGTACTTGAAGTGGACTCTAGGTTTGATGTGATACCTAG
>NZ_JBBHKR010000031.1:0-4970 GCF_037389425.1 Stygiolobus sp. CP850M | reverse complement strand
TTTACTTTTAAGATGAAAATTTTATTTTTATAACGCAAGTTTATAGCCATTTACTAATTTTTGATAATACTCTTGTAAAGGCTGATTTAAATTCCAAGTTCTGCAATCTAGGACCCCTAGGCGAAATCCATATTCCTAAATGGAAAAGTAGTTGAGCCAAATATTAGGCGTTATTTAGCTCCCTTATACTGGTTTTAATCACTTTTATGAAATTTTATAAGCCAGTAGTTGTTATTATTTGTCGTTATAGAAAAGACCAACTACTTAGGGGCGTATTTTTCATGGGTAATGGACTCATATGATTTTGATTGTTAATGAAATGATTGGGGTAATCCTATCAGAGGGCTTACCAACTACTAGGAAAAAGTTACACGAGAGGTTTTACAGTGACTATAAGGAGAAGTACCCCTTCCTACCTTCAAGGGTTATTGAAGATGCCCATATCGTAGCTGGTAGGATTGTTAAGAGTTTTAGGGAGAGGAGGAAGAAAGGGTTAACGAGGAAGGATAAACCGGAGTATAAGAGGCTTATGATCACTATTCCTAACCATGATTATTTGGAGGTTTAACAGAGTGTTCATCAGTGTTTTAACACACAAGGGTTGGGTCGAGATACCCCTCAAGTTCACCAAGCAATTTGTCCACTACATATATGAGGGTTGGAGGGGTTCGCAAGAGCTTAAGTTAAGATTAGTTGGTAGGAAAGTCCTAGTTTGGTTGACTTTTGAGAAGGAGGTTGAGGTTGAGTCCAAGGAGGGTAATTATATCTCTATTGACGTTAATGAGAATAACGTCACTTTAGCAGTTTTCGAGGGTTTTAGACTAAGGGAGTTGAGGAGATATGAGACTGGGTTAGGGAGGGTTGTGGTTAATTACTCCTTGAGAAGGGAAGAGATTACTAAGGGGCATTCAACTAAGGACGAACTGGTTAAGAAGAAGTTGAGGAAATTAAGGGAAAGGGAGAGGAAAACTGACGTGTTAAGGAAGACTGTTAAGAGAGTCGTGGAGTTAGCTAGGGACTTAAAGGCTAAGGTTATTGTTGGTAAGTTTTCCTCAAAGGTAAAGGATAAGATGGAGAGTAACAAGACTGCTAAGCTTAGGCATAGGATTCACCAGTGGAGTGTTGTTAAATTTGTGGATATGTTGAAAACTCAGCCGATAGACGTTGATGAGGTTTCTGAGTCCTATACTTCCTCTATCAACCCGTTTAACGGTGAGAAGTTGAAGAAGAGGAAACAGATAGTTGAGAGAGTTATCAAAGTTTTTAACCCCTACCTGATGACGGGCACTGCTCACGAGGGTGGGGGTATTAGAGTTTTCAAGGTGAACGCTAGGTACTTGGAAAGCGGTGAAGTTCTTTTGGAGAGGGATTCTATTGCTCCTCTTAACTTGGTAAGAAAGGTGGATGGGAGGGTAGTGGTGTTTTCCTCGACTAGCCCCAATGAGTTAAGGGTGACTTTGTATGATCCCTTAAGAGGGTGCCCGTGGCGGAATTATATTAAGAGTAAGGATAAGTTACGCCACGGGTAAACACCTAACTCAGCAACAACATTTTTAAACAAAACTACAAAATAAATGAACCTTGTGATAGTGGGTTACTTTGACGGATTATGTGAGCCAAAAAATCCGGGTGGTATAGCGACCTTTGGTTATCTCATAATCTTGAATAACGGACAAAAAATCAAGGGTTATGGACTTGCTGCAAAGCCTTTCTCAAAGGACTCTACCAATAACGTAGCTGAATATACGGGAATAATATGCCTGATGGAGGAGTTGAAAAGACTCGACGTATTTCAGCCTATAATTAGAGGCGACTCTCAACTTGTGGTAAAGCAGTTAAACGGAGAGTATAGAGTTAAGGCACAGAGAATTATACCTCTATATAGGAGGGCTCTAGAGTTGAAAGAGGAATTAGATGCTAAAGTAGAATGGGTGCCTAGAGAGTTAAACACCGAAGCAGATTACCTAAGTAGAGTTGCTTACGATTTAGTTGTAAAAGGAAAACTTGCTGATGTAGGATGCAAAATTTTTGATCATTAAAGGTATTATCGTTTAGTAATAGTTAGCAGCTGATAGACTGACTCATCCACGCCTTAGAAGGGCGAAGGTTCCGTTTTAAGGGGGCCATCATTCCCACCATCAATTCGGTACTACATGTCTCATCAGGTGGGCAGTCGAGGTAGCCATAGGTCTCTAATGTGAGAGGAGAGGGACTTTCATCCAAATTACGTCTAGTCCCTTGAACGGAGATACTAGATGCTTCTCTCACAGTCCCATTAAGCTACGGAGGAGCGTCGTTAGCATCACTAAGAGAAATTTACAAAGAAGTATTTGAACACGGGGTCATTCATCCCCTTGGCGAGGCTTTCCGCCCCCTTAACCCTCCAATCTTTGTAAATAGAGTAATTTGATTCTTTTTGAATAACTGATAATTCTGAGATTTACTAGTTAAACTTTCTGAATAAATTATCAAGATTAGTCTCTTAAAAATCTATACGGAGCTGCACTTACAGAGTACTAATACTTTAATAACAGTATTAATTTTATAGTTCAATCTTTCTTCATTTTCATTTCTGTATTTTAACATTACTATGATAAGAAAATTTTCATGATACTTGGTGCAGAGTTAGAACGACATAGAGTAATTAATAATATTTATAAAGATGTATATGAAATAGAGTAAAGAAAATACTGGAGAAATGTTGCACTATCGATTATATAAAAAGGAGATGAAAAGATTATTATAATTTCTTTGTATTTAGCGACTTTTTTATGTTATACCTACATTAAATTGAGCAGTGTACGTCTGTCCAGGCGGGAGATACGCGATATTATTCTCGTTAACATTAAACGTCATTATTAAATTAGTTATTAACTGAACATTACTGTTTAATTGTTGTAAACTCATATAACCGATTACCATTCCCGTTCCGTTACTTTTCAGACCACCGTTATTCGCAAAGTAGTTGAAAGATATAAATACCGTTACTACACTAATTGCAATGTTAATGTAAGCTATACCGTGAACTCTTAGTCCTGACGAAACCTGATAACCGTATACTATATAAGGAGGACCTGCAGAATTCGTAAAGTTATTGAAGGCTATGTAAAGTACATTTATAGTGCCAGTAAGTTGAGGCTCTCCTTGAGGACTCCAACCAGATACAAATATGAAAGAATTGTGAGTTGGTACGGTCCAGAAACTATTACCTATTATACTCACGTTTTCCACTAAAGTTCCATCTTGTGCTAAAACTACGAGATTCGCACCGTTTTTGAAGGTATTAAACCCTACTACAGCCCAGCTACTCTGTCCTAACGATAATACTAAATTATAACCGATAAAGGAATTCGCTACTATTGAATACCCTGATCCCTGAGTAAAAGAAACGTTAGCATCTAAACCAGAGAAGGAGACATTCTGGAATTGAGAAGCTACTATCTTAACGTTCTGTGCGTTCTGACCGCTTAGCGAGGCACCGTCAAATACACAGCCTATAATACTGCCGTTACTCCCAGTAATATTAACCTGAGCTAGTCCTACAAACACACTTCCCACAAAAGTCCAGCCGTGTTCAGAAACAGAAGTTAAGGTAGTGTTTTCAAATCTCGAAGCCATGATCACTACATCTCTGGACATTGTAGAGAGATATAGTTGTGAGCCATTGGAGTAACAATTTGTGAATATAACTAGTCCGGTATAAAGAAGTTGAATATTAGCGAAAAACTGAACGCTATCAAAGTAAAAAGATGTTAACATTATGTTATTATTATTCTGACCAGACACCATAAACCATTGTTGAGAGGTTAAGTTAACTAGTCTCATGTTTTTAAACGCTACAATCCAGCCAAAGGTAGATACTTCCATTATTGATGTTTGCACCACGGCATTATTACTTGTCGCTGTCTGCATTTCAATAAGCGAATATTCTGTCCCCGTTATAAACACTGGAGGAATATTTCCGTTGTTTGAAGCATTTACATAAATTATCTCACCGAGTCCGTCACCTTCTATGATGAAATGAAGAGAAGGTTCAAGCGTTATAGGTAGTAAATCGGATGCATAAATATACAATCTACCTCTAACTAATAGATGAGCAACGCCGTAAACTTTAGACAGAAGCATGGCTTCTTGAAATGCTTGCGTGGAATCAGTTCCTGGTGATACATAAAAATCAACATCTGGATCAAGATGATCAGAGATTATTATTGGCATTCAACAACGTATTTGCTAAAGCAAGTTATAAGTTTTTTATATTTACAAAGCAGAATCCTAAGATTAAAGCCTCATTGATGAACTGAAACGAGCCTCGATCCCGGTAGTGCTTATACGTTAACTGTGAGGAAAAGATTAAAAGACATTATATGTTTTAAGAAAATCTTTAGTATATGAAAGAAGAACTAGACCAATTTACGTTATAAAAAAGGGTTGAAATAGTTTTAACTCATTAGAAACCCGGATTAAATTTTACTACAGTCCTTACCATCTGACCATTAGATAAATATAATAAGACGTTGTAGCTGTTACCGGGTACTAGATTTATAAGTTGAGGAAATCTTATAGTGACTTCATTTTGTCCTTGATTTAAGGTGCTTGGATACACTTGAGTAGTATACATAGTGGAGTTCTCAATTGAAGCACTAGTTATTGATAAACCATATCTATTCGCCATAAGGGTTACTTTGGCTTCACCGTTCTGGTTAATTTGACCTATCCCTATCTGATATACATCAGTACTTGCAGGGAATACATTTGGAACAGGTTGCGAGCCATACGCTGACTGGGGATTATATGGTGGGTACTGGGAGGTTCCAGTAGGTGGGTAAGTTGAAGGCGAATACCCACTACCCGGTCCATACGTTAGTCTTCTCACTATATCGTCTATGCTTATATATGTTAATATCCAGCCTACAAAGGAAATACCCGGTATAATTATTAAGATTCCGCCGATCTTCATCATGTCACTTGAA
>NZ_JBBHKR010000030.1:0-4594 GCF_037389425.1 Stygiolobus sp. CP850M | reverse complement strand
ACTAGGAGAGTAGGAATCCCGATATACCATGTGGGTGATATAATGGAAATGGATTATGCGGGGGCTGAGAGGAGTGGACTCAGAGGGGTCTTGCTAAACAGATTTGGTTTTTACGATTTCGGGGTAAAGAGCTTAAAGGATTTAACAAAAGACTAAGGTAATTTCTCAGCGTATGCACGTCAGATAAATGCCAATTAAACAAGCTTGCTCAGAAATTTTATGTCTAACTATGTGCTATTTTAGAATTCCTTTTTCCGTTTTATACTTTACTTCTCTGAGCTCAAAACCTTAATTCTCCTATATCTTCTCCTAGAATTATCTACTAGCTCTATCGATATTCTACGTTCAATAGTTATATACTTCTAGCCTTCTTTTAGACGCTTCTTTGAAATTTAACTATAAGATTGTAGAATTTATTATTTTTACCAATACTTGAAAAGCAGACTGGAAATTAAAAATTGAAATACTAATTGGTCTTGTTTTCGAATAGAAATCTAGATCTTTCTCGATTTCAGTGCTAAAGTCTTTCATTCTCTGAAAGCAGCTAACTCTTATACTTAGGATCGTCGTAAATTATTATATCCTTTAACTTATCAACGTTCTCTCTCATCATTCTTTCAATTCTCTCCTTAAGGTTTAATCCGTCGTATAAGATCTTATAACCATAATAAAACATGTGAGTTAACTTCAAATTACGATCATTAACTTCCTCTGGTTTCATTACTATAATATCTACCGGGAAGTCGGGTCTAGTAGTTTGGTAAATTTCAATACTCTTATGCAAAGGGTTTTCACAGCTTACAAATACTATTATATCAAAATCACTGTTAGGCCTATTCTTTCCCCTAGCTCTACTACCAAATAATACTATTGTTGAATCAGGGTAAGCACTTATTAATTTCTCGAGGAAATCGCTGAACTTCCTTTCGTATTCCTCGTTTATTCTCCTCATAAGATCTTCAACCATTCAAAATCGCCTCAGCGTTTTTCTTACAATTTAAAGCGTCATTTCTGGAGTAAAAGGACATTAAGGAATACCTAGAAGAAATGTAATGAGGGTTCAAGTTCATTGCACAAGTTAAAATATCGTATGGAGGATTAAAATATTTTAATAGCTCCACGAGGTTGTGAGTACAAGGATGCTCGTTCCTAGTTATCTCTAGGAGACCTTTATTTGCTAACTCGACGGCTTGATGAAAAAGAAAGCAGGCTAACCAATAATATCCCTTAATTATAGCGTCTCAGCTGTACTGGCTTCCCTCCCGCCAGTAAGGGTTCCCCTCATTGGTTCGGGACTACATCCCTCATTTGAGAGGCAGTCGAGAGGGTCAGAGACCCCTCCCATTTAGATTCGTGATTGCAATAACGTCACGATCATTCTCATAACCGCGATTGCACTTAAACCAACGATATCCTTTTTCTTCAATCCTTTTACCACACTTAGGGCAAGAGACTGAAGAATAACTAGGATTAACATACTTAATTAGAATACCGTGCTTCTTAGCTTGCCAAGAAATCCATTACTGCATCCTACGATACTGCATCAGATACGACTTATCCCTAAACTCTCTTGACAATTTATCAACATTCTTGATGAGGTTCTTAAGACTCTCCAACTTAACAACATTAGCACCGAAATCCCTAACAATTTCAACAACCCACTTCCCAACCTTCCTAGGAAGTCCATAATTCTCTTAGCCCTTTGACGGAAGGAATAAATCCTGTGAAGAATCCTCTTATTCTCCTTCACCTCCTAGGGTACTTCCTCTGCAAATTCTCAGCTAAACACTTCCAGTGATAAACCTCATGCAAACGAGTTGGAATCCTAACGTAGTTAATATCATCCTTCCCCACAACTATCTCACTCATATTAACATCAACAGCAATGCTTTTCTTTAGCTCAACATTGTCCTCCCTTGGCTTCTCAAAAACCACTTTTAGAAAAGCCTTCCCATCCTTAACCACTAACCTTGACTCCTTCATCCTCCAACTCATGTAGTCCTTGAAGTTTTTGGGAACATGGGTAAATTGAGATTTGTACCAGAAGTTCCAGTCTATCAATGCTTGCATTATTTTCTCTCTATCCACATATAAAAATAAGGAGAAGAGTATTAAAAGTGAATCACTTGTGAGTCAAAAATAGCGAGAAAGTGAATCATTTGTGAGTCAAAAATACCGACTTTTTTCCTCTTATCAGGAGATACAATTAGGTAATGAAACTTCAAGTAATAAATGACACGAGAGTTAAGTTATCAGAATGAAGAATACGCTATTTTATGCTTGAAAAAATGAGAGTCACCTATATATATACACCTACTATATATATATACCTACATACACCCGTCATCGACAGAAACAATCGCAAGAAAAATTTTATTACCTGAGCTAAAGGTTAGGCGTTGTTTTTACCACACTGAATCAGGATAACGGGTTTTTGACTCATCACTCTAATATTTCCCTTAATTAATCTGTATATTATTCTAATTCCCTAGCAGGAACGATTCCCGTAATTCTTATTAAAGTCTCATATAAAGTGTATGATGTGAACAAGTCAGTATATATAATAAACTCAGTGTTAGTCACATTGTTGTACGTGTGGATAATGTCTCTTTTCCCATTTCCAAACTCGTATTTCCTGCTCTATGCCGTTACAAGCCTAATTTTTCTAATAGTTTACGGTAAGAGGAGTAGACTTTCACCATTTATCCCTCTATTCGCCTTCTTGTACCCCTTTCTATATGCAATTATAGTAGTAAATAACGTCGCTTGCAGCCAAAGTCTGATAACAGGTGAAGCCTATTTTTCTCTAGTTGGTCTCATACCAGGTTTATTAATTTTTTATAAGGGCAAAGGAATTGACGGAAAAGTTGTCAACGGGATTGGAATTTTCATAGCCTATCTTTACGCAATGTTAATCATGTTTATATTTATTAACTCTCATCCACCGTCATTTCCCTATCTACCGTCGAATATGTTAGAGACGTTCGCATTAGACCCGTTATTTATAACGGCAACTTTCTCTACAGCTAGAGCCCTCGGTTACGGCATACCGAGAAGGAAAAGTAGTAATTACCAATATCAACCTCCTCAACCTACCCCTCAAAGTAACCCGCAGACGCCCTATCAATCTAAAAACTCTAACCCTCCATCTTCAACGTCGTCATCTCAAAATCTGCCCCAAACACCTTCTATACCGTTAATGGGCAGGAGTTTGAGTAATTGGGATCCCAATGTGTGGATAAACCGCACTCTTTCTGTCTACAGAATAGAGAAGGTGATAGGAGAAGGCGGGAACGGTTACGTATTGAAGGGTGAGTATTCTGGCAAACCTTTGGCTATAAAAGTGCTAAAATTGTACGGAGGTAGTCCTGAAGAATTTTTTAGGGATTTAGCTACTGAAGCCTCTAACTTAGTTAATCTTAGCAACCATAAAAACATCGTGAAAATCTATGCTGTTAACGTTGATACATTTGTAATTGATGGTATACTGAAAGGGAGGTCTGACTTATATGTGAAAAACCCACCGATGATAGTCATGGAGTACATGGGCGGGGGTACACTAAAGGACTTGTTAGGCGAGGACTTGTTCTATTACAGCTCTAAGTGGGAAAGAACTGTTTTAAAAGCTATATGCGGAGTTGCAGAAGCCTTGGATTACATACACTCTCAGGGTTTCGTCCATATGGACGTCAAACCCCAAAACATCTTTTTGAGCGAGAGACCTAAAGACCCGTCTGAACTGGACAAAGTGACATTTAAGCTAGGTGACCTCGGGAGTGCTGTAAGGATTAACGGTAAAGTCAAGCAAATCACTCCTGAGTATTCTCCACCTGAAGTCTTTCTGGAGCCGGCAAAACCTTACTTTGATATTTACGCGTTGGGAATGACAGCTTACGTACTACTTACAAGAAAAATGGATAGACCTGACTTGAACGAGATGAACAATGCTGTAGACTGTTACATAAAGAGAGACACCAACTGTGTGAGGAGCGAGGTCGATAAGGCGAGGATGAAATTAATGTATTGGAATGTAAATGTAGATCCGAAAATAGACCCGCTCCTGAAGTCCATGCTCTCAATAGAACCCCTGAGAAGACCTACAGCCAGAGAAGTAATTGACATGATAAAAAAGATAGACCCCACCATTTGTTCCTAGTCAATTCTAATATAAAACATTCTAAAAGTGAGGACATGCTCTAGAGTACAAATTGTTAACTAGGAAGATCTGGTGAGAAAACGTAGAGTCAAGGCGAACTAGAACTCCTGCGATTGAAATAATCTTTTTAGATGACATTCTTCTCTCTACAAAGCTGACTATGAAGAAAATATGGATTATTTAATAGATGAAAATAGTAGTAACAAGGTAAAATATTTGCTAGATATAAGTAATGTACTACAATGTGATTTACATCAATTTAAAACTTTAAATGGTGAAAGCGTGTACATGATAATATCAATTTTTATTACAATATGAAGAAGATATTTACAACATGAATTGTTAATTTTCTTGATAATCATGGACTGAATTTTCCTCTTAAAATCATTTTGGGTGGAGTATGCTGAATATGATCCTCTCAGAGATCAAGGAGAGGCA
>NZ_JBBHKR010000029.1:0-4426 GCF_037389425.1 Stygiolobus sp. CP850M | reverse complement strand
GGTACGATTGGTGATATGGATAAAATGTGAAAGAAAACAGTACCCAAGCATACCTTCTAGGCATTCCTAAAACACCCTCAATGAACATTCCAGTAGCTATCACGAAGGAACCAGCAAATGTCATTATAGCACCACTTTTCGCAAGCTCAGTGTCATACATCCTACCACTGAAGTACGGGAAGTAATATAGGAATCCCGCCAACAGTGCTACTAGAATAGCAAATACCATATAATGGAAGTGGACTACTACGGCATATGTCCCGTTAAAATCATAATCTAACGGGATTAATGGGAAGAAGACTCCGGTAATACCACCTACTAAAAATAAAGTGATAAACCCAATTACGAGGATTGAATATCCCGATACTCTAAGTTTACCTCCGTAAAATGTTGCGGTCCAATTAACAACTTTGACACCTGAAGGAATTGCAATAGCCATAGTTATAGCTGCTGAGATGCTGTCAGCCCAAAAGTTGAAGATGGAAGTAAACATATGATGCATCCATACGCCCATTGCACTAAGAAATGCAATTGCGAATGACGAAAGGGCTAACGCTTTATAACCATATATAGGCCTTCCTACGGATCTAGGTAAGATTTCACCAATAAGCCCCATTGCTGGTAAGATAAGTATATATACCTCTGGATGACCGAAAAACCAGAACACATTTTGCCATAGTAGAGGATTTCCCCCTTCCAAATAATTGAAGAATGGTAAATTCCAATCTCTCTCTAAGAATGCCATTACCAAGCCTCCAGTAAGTGGTGGTAGGGCTATCATAAGTAGAATTGAAGTAGCGAAAAATGACCATACGAATAAGGGCATTTTGAAATACGGCATTTTCTTCAGTCTAGTGATGGTTAGTATGAAGTTAATTCCAGTTAGAGTGCTTGAAACGCCAGCTATCATAAGTCCGATCTCTATCAAGTCAGCTCCGATGCCGTTATTAACAGCTAAATCCGTAGAAAGTGGTGCATACATATACCAGCCCATATTAACAGTACCCAGTAAGGGTGAGATACTGACTAGAGCTACAGCCGGTACTAAAATCCAGAATGACAACGCGTTTATCTTAGGCCAGTAGAGATCTCTTGCCCCTATCATCCGCGGAACTAGGTAATTGGCAAGTCCAGTAGATAAGGGCATAACAACAAAGAAGATCATGTATATACCATGTAGGGTTAAAGCATTGTAATAGGATGTCGCACCTGCGTTGTTAAACGTAAGTTGAGTCCTCATAACTATCGCTTCAAGTCCCCCCATCAACAAGCTGAAAAGACCTAGTGAGATATACATAATTCCTATGTCTGACGCATTTGTAGTAGTAAGTGCTATACTTAATATATCCTTGGCTCTCTTTGTGTTCATAACTGTCACTTATTGATAAAAAATGTTAATGTAATATATTAACTTATTTCACGTTAATTTATATAAGTTCAGTAAATACACATGATAGGGAATAAATATCAATTAAATTGATAAAATACATAAAAATAATTTTAGTGCAAATTTTAATTAAATTTCTTATTTTAAGAAAGTATTAGATTAATGAATAATTGACGTATAAAATTAAAAAAATTTATAAATGAATATAAAGAACAAAAATATTGAGAATTATGAGAGGTGTTTCATCTTCTTTTACCATAATAATTACAGTAATAACATTAGCGCTAATAATAGGGGCTAGCGTATACACTTATGAACAGTATGCAATTTATACTTCCTCACTGCATACAATTTCATCATCGACATCATCATCAACAAAAACTACACTACCGTACAATCCATCAAACAAGACGGTATATATTACTCTAGTTTCGTTATCTTCTGGGTCTAATTTTAATTACAACGGGACTAGCTTCGGTTCAATGATAATTTACGTACCCTCCGGCTCAAACCTACAGATAACGTATATTAATCAACAGTCTTTGCCTCACAATCTGAATTTGGTTAAGAACACTACTGCAACTCCAACTAGCAACATAGCAGATGATGGTAATATTCTGCTTACAATAGGAGCAAGCTCATCAGATTACACTGTAAATGGTTTACTAAATGGACAATCAGCGACTGGGACTTTTAATGATATACCGACTGGGACTTATTGGTTAGCTTGTGGTATAATCGGCCATGCGGAATCTGGAATGTGGGTCGTCTTAGTAGCCTCGCCTAATGTGACTACTCCCTATGTGGTGATAAGTTGATTTAAAGAATAAATTAAAAAGTTACTTTTTTTCAGTTACTTTATAGATTATCCTAATCCTCATAATTAAAGTATAAAAACTACTATTTTTTAATATCAATAATTAGAGGAAAGATGACTCACAAACTCTCTATTGAGCTGTTAACCATAATTGGTGCAGCTGTGATACTTGCAGTCTTGGGAAGATTATCCCTACACTACTTGGCAATTATAGACACAGGTGCTTATTTTCCTCATAACGTTAAGCCTATAGTTATTAGGGTTATAGCAAAGCAATATGTATGGGAATTTATCTATCCTAATGGAACAATAAGTTATAATAAGGTCGTAATACAATCCGGTAGGCCCTATATATTTAACCTCACGTCAGCCGACGTAATCCATGCTATGTACATTGTGCAATTGGGGTACAAGCTAGAGGCTATTCCGGGTTATTATTATCCGCTATATATAATAGTCGATAAGCCCGGTGTTTACGCTATATACTGTGCCGAGTTTTGTAGACCTGGTCATTATACAATGATTGGCGAGTTAATTGTTACTAGTGGGAGTGGTTAGATATGAGCGGAAAGTTAAGTGGAAAGGATTATGTGTTTTGGCTACTTTCAGTTATAACCATGTTCCTAATATTTGAGGCTTTAGGTAATTTTGGCAACTTATCCATATTATCTTCTTTCTCTCAGGTTTCTCTATATGAGAAACAGTTATTTGAGATAACATACATAGCTGCGGGAGGCGTTTTCGCAATCTTTATGGGTAGTCTGATCTTTCTATGCCTTAGATTTCGTGAGGCTGTACAAAAAGAGAGTAGAGAGATAGATTACTTTAAGGTATCTATGCCCTTACTAATAATTTCAGGTGGCATACTTCTAGTTTTTAGCTACCCTTATTTTTCTCCTTATTTACCTCTACAATTGCAGTTCAATTTAGGAATAATCATTTCTTTAAGCATGATCTTATTACTAGCAATAACTTTTGTAGTATATAAGGAGTATTTCAAAGATTAATAAATATTTTTATTTTTTAACTTTACTGGTTTTCTCTTGACTTAATAATGTAGTATAAGGATTTAAACGTGATAAATATATTTTGAAACCTTATATTAGGGTTTTTATATAGTTGAAATAATTAGAGATATTTATGAGATTTTCTTACATATTCATTTTTACATTTTTATCACTATTAATTTTAATAATAGTATTAAATACTTTTACGATCTATACGTTAGTGGCATATATTGTCCTGCCGTCATTACTGTGGCTATTGGTCCTATTTTTGAGTGTTACAGTAGCCAAAAGCGTATTTAATTACGTCAAGAAGAGCTGGAGAAAAAAGAAAATATTGTTAACCTTGGCTCTTTATTTACCTATCCATCTCTTCGTGTATAGTCTGTCGTTAGAAAAGTTATTATCTATTATATATGGACTTGATGAGATATTCCCATATACTCAATTCTTGGTGACTTACACTCCATTCCCGTTAAATCCGATAGGTCTCGCTTTTACGTTATTATTCGATCCTTCACTAGATCTATTTATATCGCCGATTTATTACTTGTCTCTAACCCCGTTTTCAATTATAACAGCGATAATAATCTCCATTATAGTCTCGGCGAATGTAGGAAAAATCATCGAATTATTTAAAAACCATATTAAGGTGGTAAGGCAGATAGCTTTAGTACAGCAGTTATGGGACTTTAACGTAACTTAAAGATTTTCATCAGCCCCGACGATCCGCCTAAATAACGTTCAACGAACCTGAGGAACGCCTCCACACTCCTCAGGTTCAGCTCCCCTATCAGCTCCCTGACGACGTTGACCATGATGGTGAAGATCGTGAGGTAACCCTGAAGCCTCTCTCTCCTCCAGAACGAGGAGTCCTCCAGTCCAAGGACCTTGACGTCCCTGTGGAGCTCCTCGATCTCCCACCTCATCCTCCACGCCTCCTCGATCTCCTCCTCGCTGAGCGAGAGATCGGTCGTGTAGAGGTACCTAACGTGTGTCCCGGAGTCACCTTTATATTCCCGGACTAGCAATTTTACCGTAGCCACTCGGTCTCCCAGGGTCAGGTCGGCGTAATAGACTCCGGGGGGTAGGTCCCTCACTCGGAGGTGTCCCTCCACCTCCTCGAGGGTCCCCCGGGCCGACTCGACCCTGAGCTTGGTTGGACTTGAGCTCAGACACCACGTTGTCCTTCACGAGCTTCTCCGACCAGTACCACGA
>NZ_JBBHKR010000028.1:0-4193 GCF_037389425.1 Stygiolobus sp. CP850M | reverse complement strand
CTAGAGCATTGGGAGGAGGTACTTTACACGTAATAAGGAAACACATTTTACCTAACATACTCGGTGTAGTTTTTGCACAACTAGCTTACGATGTGCCAGTAGTCATTCTGATAGAATCGGGATTAGACTTTCTTGGTTTCGGGATTCCACTATCGGCTTTCCCCACGTGGGGGAATATGCTTGGAGCAGCTACAGATGCGGCTTCAAGTGCTAACTCCTTTGCTTGGTGGTGGGTCATGCCTCCCGGCCTATCAATAGTCTTACTATCAGTGGCGTTTTATTACTTCGGCACAGCTTTACAAGAAGTCTTAAGTCCTTTCAAGGTGAGAGGTGAATAAGACTTGGTAGTAGATGGTGTTATACTCAAAATAGAAGACCTCAAGACTTATTTTAAGACAAAAACGGGTTACGTAAAGGCGGTAGATGGAGTTTCCTTATATGTTCCAAACCAAATGGTCGTAGGTGTGGCAGGAGAATCTGGAAGCGGTAAGTCCACACTTATCAATTCGATATTTCGCGTACTTCCGAGAAACGCTGAGATAAAAAGTGGGAGAATATTTTATCAAGACAAAAATGTTCTTGAAATAGACGAACGAAATTTTAATAAAAACATCAGATGGAAAGAGATAAGTTGGATTCCTCAAGTATCTATGGACGTATTAGACCCTGTGTATAAGGTAAAAGATCAAATGATAGAGACTATACTAGCTCATGAAGACGTTTCTAAAGCAGAGGCACTAGAAAGGATCTATACAATGCTTAAGTCCGTTAACCTAATGCCTGAGATTCTAGAAAAATATCCTCATGAGCTTTCAGGTGGGCAAAAACAGAGAGTAGTGATAGCTATGGCTCTTCTGTTAAACCCAAAATTAGTAATTGCTGACGAGCCAACTACAGCGTTGGACGTAATAGTACAAGCTCAAATAATAAGTATTATAAGACAGCTTAAAAAGGAGAAAAACTTCAGCATGTTATTTGTAAGTCACGACTTAGCATTACTCGCTGGTTTAAGTGACTATCTAGCTATTATGTACGCAGGGAAAATAGTCGAGTTCGGAAAAGTAGAGGAAGTATATAAGACACCTCTACATCCTTATACGCAACTGCTTTTAGAATCTATTCCTGATATCAGAAAAAGAGGGAGTAAGTTAAAGTCCATATCGGGTTCTCCGCCAGATTTATTAAACCCTCCAACTGGATGTAGGTTCAATCCAAGATGTCCGTTTGTTATGGACGTGTGTAAGACTACAGAGCCCGAAATTGTTAAAGTTTCCCCCACGCACTACGTAGCTTGCCACCTCAGGAAGTGATGAAAATGATAGAAGTAAAGAACTTAAAAGTCTATTTTAAGACTAAGAATTTTATAATCAAGGCTGTGAATAATGTTTCTCTCAAAGTACAAAATAAAGAAATAGTGTCAGTTGTAGGCGAATCTGGAAGCGGTAAGACAACATTAGGGAAGACTATGTTGGCACTCATTAAACCATTATCAGGTGAAGTACTTTGGGATAACAAGAACGTTTTCAAGTTAAAGAGGAGGGAATTAAAGGTGTTTAGGCGTAAGAATCAGATAATATACCAAGACCCCTTTGATGCCATAGACGTTAGAATGAAGGTATACGATGTTATAGCAGAAGGTATTAGACTTCATGGGCTTGCAAAAAGTAGAGAAGAAGAGAAGAAAATGATTTACGAGGTATTAGAAGAGGTGGGCTTAACACCACCTGAAGAATTTAGCGTTTCTTATCCCACTCAACTTTCAGGAGGGCAATTACAGAGAGTAGCGATTGCAAGGGCATTAGTTTTAAACCCAGAATTTATTGTGGCTGATGAACCGGTTTCTATGTTAGATGTATCAATTAGGGCTAGCATTTTGGATCTTTTCACGAAAGCAAATGAAAAAGGCACTTCAATACTTATGATAACTCATGATATAGCTACAGCAGCTTATATATCATCGAGGATTTTCGTTTTATATCACGGTAACTTAGTTGAATATGGTAAGACCGATCAAATAATTGAAAATCCTAAACATCCTTACACACAAGCCCTTATCGCTGCTATTCCCATTCCTGAGCCTGGATATACCTTGCAAGTGAAACTCAATGACACTGAGGAACCAGATCCACTTAACGGTTGTCCTTTATACCCTAGATGTCCTTTTAGAAAAGATATTTGTAGAAAAGAAGAACCTAAACTTGTTGAAGCAGAGCCGGATCATTATGTCGCATGCCACCTATATTGATGAAGAGAAGGAGTTTAAGATAGGAAAGGCAGAACTTTTCTCCCTGATACTAGTTGTTTCGTTTTCTGTGTTTTCAGTTGTAGAAAGATATAGTATATATTTTTTCCTGTCAATGATCGTAGTATCACTTTTACTGATGTTTTATAGGAAGGGAGAACTCATCAAGGCGTTTAACTCGCTTAAATCTAGTAAAGAGTACATGAAAGAGTACAAACATTCTAGAGCGATAAAACAGAGTCAAAGGGACAAAATCTTGTTCCCATTGTTATTTTTAGCTCCGTTCATAGCACTTTATGTCTTCCCAGTTCCAGAGAACTTATTTATAGCCTTAGGAGTAGTAGTTTCTTACCCCTTGTCAAATATCTTAAATATAGTTCTTATAGCATGGATGGAAAAGGCTCTTCATGGAAAAATATATTCGGTATTAGAAATTGTAGAGATAAAAGAAGAGAAAGACCTATACGTAAAAAGATTCGGTTATAAGCTAAAGGAAGATTAAAATTTTCACTCATTCTGAATCCTTCCATGAGGGTTCAACCTCTTCCCCTTTTCTACCACGTTAATTTCGACATGGATAACATGAATTATTAACCCCACTAACAGTGATATAACACCCAGAACTAAACTTTCCTCACCCAGAGTCCCGATCACTAATAATGATAGTAAGATCGACAGAATCTGAAGGAAAGGGTAGAGGGGAGCTTTAAAACTACCCATGATGCCTCTTCTCCTAGAGATAACTACGGCTAGAGCCGTAGTTAGGTAAGAAAATATGGTACCAAAATTCGAAACGAGCCCTATCACCTCTACATTGCCTAACCCTAAGGACGAGACCATCATTGAAATTACTAATAATGTAGCTATACTCTCTTTTTTGCCTAGCTTAGAAGGTATTAAGTTATCCTCAGCCATTTGCTTTAACGTTCTAACTGTAGCTATTATAGTGGACATTGTCACGGTAAGGGTCGCAATTATCGCTGTGGCTGACACTGCGAGAATTAATAGAAACGGGGCTTTAGCTTTTTGTAGAGCAAAGGAAAGTGGATTCGCTTGTTGACCGTAGATTTGCCATGGGAGTAGATATAACATGGAGAAGACCACCATGATGTAAAGTACTGAAGTAATAGCCAGAGAAAGGACTATAGCTTTAGGTACTGTCTTCTCCCCGTTTTCTACGTCTGGAGTCAGAGTCGCGATCGTGTTAAAACCAGAGTATGCGAAGAAAGCTAGGGAGGAAGCCGTGAATATACCGTATAATCCGTGAGGGGCAATAGGTGTAAAGTGTAAGGTGTTAAATCTCCCTGAGATTAAAGCAAATACTATAAACAGAACTAATCCTAAGACGTTTAAGCCCACAAGGACTGATTCTACTTCAGAGACTAGTTTTAGCCCCGCTAAGTATAATCCTCCTAGGACTAAGATGAGGAGTCCGGCAATAATTAAAGTATAACTTTGAATCTGTAAATAACTAGCAAAACCAAGTGCTGTAGCAGCACCCGATACGGAATAGGATATCATTCTCATCCATCCTACTAAGAACCCTACAGTGTCTCCCATAGTGAGTTTAGCGAAAGAATAAACACCCCCTTCACTCTCGGGGTATTTAGAGGCAAGTTCAGCGCTATTAAGACCGATACTCATGGCTAATAGCCCGGTAATTATGAAGGAAATCAAAGCTGCAGGACCAGCTAAGTAGATTGTGCTCCCTGCCATAACGAAGATTCCGGCCCCTATGATGTTCCCTAGTCCTATTGCTGTTGCTTCAAATAATGATAACTTCTTTTTCACAATTACGAAAAGTAAAGAAGGGAGTTAAAGGGTTATCGCATAACAAACTTGAAAGGACATGAGGGAAATATTTATATGCATATTCTTACTATATTAATCCATAAGTTAAATAATGGAAAAAATCTCTACAAGGGCAGATGGATAACTATTCTCGGTAAAA
>NZ_JBBHKR010000027.1:0-2998 GCF_037389425.1 Stygiolobus sp. CP850M | reverse complement strand
TTGTTAGCTACCCTAATGCTTTACTCTTTTGAAGTCTCTTTTGGCGTCTCCTCCGTACTCATAGGATATCTTTACTGTTTCTATCGTCATCTTTCTGAGAGATGTTGAATATCTTTTTCGTAACATAAGAGTAATAACCGGTTGTGAGCCGTTTAAGTCCTTCTGGTATTTTGGAATTATCCACAGTATCATCAGTGGAGTATAAATAAGACCTGAAACTATGAAAGAAAACACCCATGCGTTACTTAATAACGTATTCTCGCCCGGGTAAGGTAAATATATTAGTAAGGAAACAACTAGGAATGTTATTACGGCAGCAGGGTTTATTCCCTTCCAATACTTGAACCGCCCCTTGGATAAGAAAACGTCCAATAATTCGAACTTAAACCTCCTTATCAAGGCGTAATCGAATATTATTATTCCCTCTACACTTCCCAGCAAACCACCGTAAGTCAACAACCAATTCTCGGTATAGTTATAAACGTTACCGTAGTAACTCCACGCTCCTGATGCTAGACCTATAACGATTAGGGTTAAAGATCCCTTAAACCACGTCAACTTCTTAGGGAAAGTATTGGCTATATCGTAAGCAGGGCCTACAGCGTTAGCGAATACGTTTACCGTGAAGGTAGCTAAGATGAAGGCTAAAAGCACAAACACGTTTAGGGGAGGTAACATATGTAAGGTCACAAGGACTATTGGATCCCAGATAGGTTGTCCGTAAAGCTTGAGGGAAGAAGCAGTAGTTATAGTTGACATAACTGCGATAGATAACATGAGGAAGGGCACGGGTATTTGTCCTAAAGTTTGGGCTACTTGGCTTTTAGCAAACCTTGTGTAATCAGGCATTGTTATAGCCATGGTAGCCCAGAACGCGATGTTGGCGTTTAAGAAAGCTAACATGGTGAGAAGGTTGCCAGAAGAGGTAGAGAAAGAAAGGATATCAACGTTCCAGTTCACTTTCTGCATAAAGTAAGACCACGTTATGAGATATCCTAAGAGTATTATAGGTCCGCTCAGTCTTGCCAACCACTTCAATACGGGCTGCTAAAAATTAACGCTAAATATGTTAGATGAGCGAGAGAAGGTTAAAGCGTTAAAAAGGTTATTGAAGACAAGGCTCAATTTACGTCTAACGTGTTCTAGGAATTGATGGGTGTTAATTAAACCGTTACATAAACGGGAAGATTCAGAGAATTTCCAATAAGATTGTTTAGAAAGCGTTAGAAAATCACATTAACAGAAGTATTATTATAATTCACTCTATAAATTATTTCCGCAAATTATTCAGTTGTTGGAATAGATTTAAATAAACATTACTAGAGGAGATCGTAATGAGGTTGATATATACAATTTTAGTGATTGCAATTATTTTAGCGTTTACGTTTACTCATTTTTTATTTTTTACTTACAATAATATTCACTCTAATGAACAGCACATATTTCAATCTTCATCTGGAGACTTTACCTTTTATCTTAAGCTGAATACAACAAAAATAAGCCCCGGAAAAGGGATTGCAATTGTAGTAAAACTATTTTACGATGGAATAAATCCGGTTTATATTAATGTAAGTAATACCATTATTCATCTTCCGTCACCATATCCTTGTGGTTCGCATGTTCTTGTAGGATTAGAAGTGTTCAAAGGATATTATACTATCTCTAATATATCTTTAGCTAAACCTTTATTATTTTATAATCCGCGAATAATATTTTTCTGCCCGATGATGTATGCAGTTGCACAATATAAGTTATTGCCGTTAAG
Organism: Stygiolobus sp. CP850M; assembly: GCF_037389425.1. Taxonomy (NCBI): domain Archaea; kingdom Thermoproteati; phylum Thermoproteota; class Thermoprotei; order Sulfolobales; family Sulfolobaceae; genus Stygiolobus; species Stygiolobus sp. CP850M. The sequence goes on along the minus strand of NZ_JBBHKR010000027.1, from coordinate 1,233 downwards.
TGACCAGATACAATTAATATACAACGGAAAAGTACAAGCTACCTTAAACGACGAAATTTCAACTTCTATTAATGGGTATTGGATAATAAACTCTACTAGTGGAAAATATACATTCTTCCAACCTGGGGTTTATACGGTAGAAGCTGTTGACTATTTCAATCAAACTGTTCTAGGATACTTTACAGTAACTTAAAGTTGATGTTTTTCCCAATTTCTACTATTTTCTACCAATATCACAATTATCAGTAATATGGATTTACCAGTACAACTTAAAGTTAAGAAATATTGTTGAAAACAAGAGTAACTAAGGCGGCGAAATAAGGAGAATAAAAAAGCTAATTAATAAGAAGTACATAGGATAAAAAAATACTTAGAATAATGTCGATTGTTGAAATAGAAGAAAAAGTTAATAAGATACGTCCTAAACGTAGCTGATTTCTTTTGCGTATTCTAGGATACCTTTAGGCCAACCTAAGCCCAACTTTGTAGCCTTATTTATTTCATCTTCAGTCGATACATTGTTTTTAATCAGCCAAACTGCCTCGTCTATCGCGTCACCTAGTATTTCAGATGGTGAGGGCTCTCTACTGGTCTTTTGTATTATAGGTCTCCCAGCCGACCAGTCGTAGAACCCTTTCTTAACTTTAGTCCCCAAGTAACCCTTCGTGTAAAGATCATTTATTAACGGGCATTCGAAATTAAATCCCCTACTTTTAACTTCCTTACTTATAAGGTAATTAGTGTCGATACCGGTGTAGTCTAGAAGTTCAAAGATACCCATAGGAAATCCTAGAGTATACTTAGCTGCACTATCGACCTCTTGAACAGTATATTTACCCTCACTCACTAGTTTGCAGGCTGAAGTGAATACCCTGAAGAGTATTCTGTTAACTACGAAACCGATCACGTCTTTCCGAACCGGTATCGGTTCTTTCTTTATACTTTTTACTATTTCTATTCCTTTCTCAAATACTTCTGACGATGTATAGTTTCCCTTTATCACTTCTACTAAACCCATTAGTACTGGAGGGTTAAAGAAATGTAGTCCCAAGAATCTCTCTCTTTTGTTTAATGCCATCGACAGTTCTGTTATAGGCAGACTGCTTGTGTTTGTAGCTATCATCGTTGAGTAATCTACGTTTTTCTCGACCTCCTTAAATATACTCACCTTAAGGTTGAAGTCCTCGGGCACTGCTTCGATTACGAGTTCAGAGCCCTTGACCTCTTCTAGAC
>NZ_JBBHKR010000026.1:0-20955 GCF_037389425.1 Stygiolobus sp. CP850M | reverse complement strand
TGAAAACTAAGGGAATACCCTTCTTCATGGTTACTAGCGTTAGGAGTGGAGTACATGTCTTGGTAGTTCTTGCGAACATGAGTAGGGCTGAGGAAATAGCAATGAGGGTGTTTAGGAGAAGGATTGATAAGGTAATTTACTTACACGATGGGGCAACAGCATACAACGCCTTCACATGGTTAAACGTAGAACACGAGAAGGTAACGTTCAACGAGAGGGATTACGCAGAACAAGGGTTCAGAAGCCTAAAACACTTGCATCAATGGACTTCCACTTCCCTTGGAATAGTAACAAGTTCACAATAACTAGGTGGTTATCAACATTCTTCCTAATATATAACATCCTTTACACCCCAACATACTTGTTAGATAAGGGGGTGATAATAGATGTAAATATTTCAAATGAATGAAATTGTTGTCCACACTCTTGTCACGAAGTTTAGAAGATTTAAGCTCCGAGCTTTGGCCCTTCATCATATTTCAGCCAGTCTAACCTCTTCACAGCAACTTATTTTTACCTTCGATCATATATAAGGGTATGCCGTGGAAAGTAAGGTGCAGAAACTGTAAGACAGAATGGGTAATAAACATCAGTTTCGACATAAGCAAACAACCGGCGATCTACCAATATTGTAAAGTATGTAGAAGAAACACTTTTAATGACATCTTGGAATACATTGAATAAGGGATGAAGAGCCCAATAAAGTTGACCGGTGATATAACCTGTCTCGGCTGACTTCTAACTTACGAAATCTCCGCTCTTAATCTTTTCTGGAATATACTGGAATGCTAAGAATTTTAATCCCTTACTAGCCATAGCCTCGATCTCCAACTTAGATTTCTTATCCAAGAAGATCTCTATCTCGTGTTGCCACCCTTTCGTCTTAAACCAATCGTAGTTCTTTATTTCAAGAGCCCTCTTTACGTCCGCTTCCTTAGCCTTGATGATATAATTCCTCCTCTCCTGCTCTGAAAGGTAGGGCTTCTTATTCTTGTCTCCGAAAATATCCGTCATCGAGACTCCCAAAAACTTAGCATTAGGGGTAGCTAACCTCTCGCTTTCATAGGATAGTTGGATCGAACCTATCCTGAATACACTATAGATATACCATCCGTAGGGGTCTGCATCAGTTAAAATATAAACGGGGAGTTTGAGTTCCTCATTTAACCTCCTCACGAACCTCCTAGTAGCTCTATCAGGCTGACCGGCACTAGTTATCAAAATAGCCTTATACTGCCTCCAAAAACCAGCTCTGTGAAGTTGCTGAAATACAGCGTCCTTCTCCACGACTAAAACGAACTCAGCGTTCACGTTCACGAAGTCAATTAAATCAGGAGTAGGTTCTATCGCATATGCACCGTGACCCATCTTACTCAAGTCTATAACGTCGTTACCACTTCTAATCTGCATATCCCCTACCACTTTTCCCTTCTCTTTGCTTAGAATTAACATGTCCTCCCTCAAGAGATTGGTGAAGACTTCTATATCTACGATCACACTGTCAGACTCTTTTTGTTCATCCCAAGTGTTCTCCTCATAAGTTTTGTTAGTTCCTTTAAGTATTATAGAGTGCTTACCTCTATAGTACAGATCACGTATTGTCGGATACTCATCGTTGACTAACGCATCGTATATAATACTCGCCATCAGAGTAGTTTGCATAAATCGCTTTGCCTCATTAAGGTCTAGGAAGTTTCTCCTTAACTTTTCCTTTCCTAAGATCAACAAACCTCTTTTCTCGTCGTATATAGTGTTAGACAAAGTCCTCTTGGGGATTTCCATTACGGGTGGTTCTCTCTTATTAATTTGTTCTATCACTTTAAGAAAAGTGTCTCGTAAAATTTTAGAAGCCTTCTTCCTAGCCTCGCGGTCGACCTTTGAAGTAAGTTCTGTCATAACTCCTCAACCTTATAGTTTTTAATTTCCTCTACTAATTGTTTATCCTCAATTTCAAGTTTCTTTAGCACGAGATTGAGCAACTGTTCTCTAATTGAATTCTGAACCTCTGGGACTTTTTCCTTCTCTCCTGCAACAAATATCGCCAGGCTCCTGCTCACTTCAGGAATATATTTAAGGTATGTAATAAGCTTCTTTTTAGCCTCTTCCTCCTTTTTCTTTTCACTAATATAAGCCTTTAACTGTCTCGCGACATCCATTAATGCAAGCTTAATCTCCTTTTCAATTTCCTCGACGTCTGCAATACTTTCCTTGCCAGCACTCTTATACGGGACTTTAGTACTACACAAGTGAACCATGACAACTAAAGGTGGCTGTTCTTCCTCTATACCGTACCTTTTCCAGTCCATCTCCTCACTTACTACCTTCCAGATCACGTCAGACTTCTCGTCATATATTAAAGGGATCTTATTCGCATACCTTAACACTACGGGTTCAGGAGATGGCGGTATTGCTCCGCCATAAGCAATTCCAGCCTCAACAATAAACGGATGCCCTTGATATGCTTTCGGTTTCCTAGTTATAGCAGCTACAAACTCAGGGTTAAAGATCTTCTTAAGGCTTAATTCAATTATGTCAGAACCTATTACTGAAAGCGCTTCTGCTGAAGGCGGTCTGAAGTCCTCAAACTTCTTCATCACTTCTACTAGCCTAGAGATCTCTTCGTCAGTGAGGTCAGTGACCTTCTTGTTCTTGTTTATATTTACTAACTCTAGAATCTTATCAGCAGTTACATCACCGATGCTCTGGAACTCATTAATCAGGAAATCCCTAACCGGTACTGGCTTATTCAACTTATTTATAAGGTATTTAATCAACTCTATATCTACACCGTAGGGGTGTGGTTTCACTTCCTCTGGTGGTTTAGGTAATTTCTCGGTTAGCCTTTGATAATACACTACATTACCATCAGGGTCTCTAAACGTAATCTCTGCATAGGGTGCTACAACATAAGTTTTCTTAATGTATTCATATACTCTCGACTTAGCCCTCTGCCAATCTGCAACCAAGTATAACGTCACAGAGGTTCCGTGCCACCCCTTATCGTTGGAAACTGAATATTTTTCAAGTACTACTGGTTCGTTTTTAGTTACGTCTATCTTCAGTTTAAAGTAGTAAATCCTTTTTGAATTTAAAGGAGAAGTATAAACCTCAACTGGTTTATCCTGATACATCTGGCTGTAGAGTACAGCCGCCTTGACACCCAGCCCGTACATTCCTCTGGTCTGTCTTAAAACGTACTTCGAACTGTAAAGTACTCTGCCGAAAGCATTAGGTACAACATGAGGAGGTATACCTATACCGTTGTCCTCTACGTTTACCTTGTAGACCTGCTTATCCGGATTTACTAAGTCTATCAAAATTTTGATTGAAGGCAAAATACCATGGACGTCAGTGGCATCTAACGCATTTTCTACCAACTCTCTTATAGTTTGATATAAGGCACGGGCTGGGTTGCTGAATCCAGCTAACTCTGGATTTCTCTTGAAGAACTCTGCAGGTGAAATACTTGTATATTTCTCGGAAGACATGAGCACCACGCGGTATAAACTGTATTTTTAATTATAGTATGATTACATTAATAAGGATGCTGACAAGATCGGAAGAATTACAGTAGCGTCTCCGTATATAACTACGTTTTCACTAACCGGCTTAATCTTATTCCAAGATATTGCTTCCCTGGGTTTAGCTCCGCTAAGACTCCCATCATATTCCTGAGCTGTAGTTACGTAAACAGTGTAATCGAGACCGTCTTTAAACTGATTCCACCAGATGGTATGGTGTTTACTGATCCCTCCACCAATTATTAAGGCTCCTGACTTCTTGCACGAAAAAATAAGGTCTTTGACCATCTTCATATCTTCAAATAAGTTAATCCTCAGCCCGTTAAATTGGGAAAATATAAAGAGATTCGTTCCGAAGGATCCGTCAACTACACCGGGTACTATAATCGGTACTTTCTTTTCATAAGCTGCTCTTAATATAGAGTTCTTATCGTCTATCCTCTTACCAAACTCCCATAATAATTCATAAACAGGCCACTCTTTCTTTATCCTTACCAGTTCTTCAATATTTTTCCTGACTACTTCCTCGATTACCTTACCGTAACTTTCAAACGGGACTAGCACGTTTCCAAGCCTATGTATTTCTAACTCCCGTAACATTGTGTCATCATATTCGAACAATCCCTTGTAGTATTTACCGCCGTTGCCTCTGGCTATATCGTGATCAATAGTCCCTCCAGTAGTTATTACAACGTTAAAATACCCTTTCCTTATGAGATCAGCAAAGAGTCCTCTTAGTCCAGTTGAGACTAAATTAGCGGTAAAGGAAAGAAAACGGAGGTCCGCATCTTTCATCATGTCTTTTAAGATCCTAGACCCCCTTACTATGGCTTCCGCCGAAAAACCATATATTTTATCCAATACTGGTAAAATCTTTTCTACTCCTCTAAGATCCTCTAGTGTTATATCCTCTATAGGTTCCTTAAGTAAATCTGCTCTTTTCATCCCTTGGTCACACCTATTGGTCTTAATCTAGCAACCAACTTAGCTATCTTAACCTCATGTGCAACTTTTGCCACTCTGTCTACATCCTTATAAGCACCGGGAGCCTCCTCAGCAACTACTCTCTTCGTAGCTGCCCTTATTACAATTCCCTTTTGCTCTAAGTTTTGTACTACGTTATTAACCGGGTAGCTTCTCACCGCTGCTTCTCTCGACATCCAACGTCCAGCACCATGAGGAGCCGTAAACCAAGTCCTTCTTCCCTCAGGTATACCAGCCATGACATAGCTGGCCGTACCCATGCTTCCGGGGATCAGGACAATCTGGCCTGTACTTCTGTGGTCAGGGGGAATCTCATGACTCCCCGGAGGAAAAGCCCTAGTAGCTCCTTTTCTGTGGACTAATACTTTCTTCCTTTTTCCTTCAATATCGTATTCCTCAATTTTAGCTATGTTATGTGCTACGTCGTAAATTATGTTTAAGTCCAATTTCTCCGGATCTACTTTGAAAACCCTCCCGAAGCTCTCCCTAACCCAGTGGGCTATCATTTGTCTGTTAGTCCACGCAAAGTTCGCCGCTGAGACCATAGCATGGAAATAGTCCTGAGCTTCTCTAGTGTTGAAAGGTATAGCTGCAAGTTCTCTATCTGGGACTTGAATGTTATACTTCTTCATAGCCCTCTCCATAACCTGCAAGTAGTCGCTTGCTACTTGATGTCCTAATCCTCTAGATCCCGTGTGAACCATCACTGTTACTTGTCCTTCATGGGTAATTCCTATCGCTTTCGCTACTTCTGGGTCGTATATCTTGTCTACTACTTGTATCTCCAAGAAGTGATTTCCAGCTCCCAAAGTACCTAACTGAGTGTGACCCCTCTGCTTAGCAATAGGGCTTACCTTCGACGGATCAGCTAAATCCCAACTACCATGTTGCTCTATGTGTTCCATATCTCTGTCCCAACCGTAACCGTTATCTACAGCCCACCTAACGCCTTCAGCCAATACGTTGTCTAACTGTTGTAAAGTTAACTTAACCTTTCCTTCACTTCCGACTCCGCTAGGCACATTTCTGTAGATTTCCTCGACCAAATCCTTGAGCTTGTCCTTTACGTCTTTATAGTCTAAGTTTGTCCTTAATAATCTGACTCCGCAATTAATATCGTAACCTATTCCGCCCGGTGAAACAACTCCTCCTTCGTCTATAGCTGTAGCAGCGATTCCACCTATCGGGAATCCATAACCCTGATGTCCGTCCGGTAATACGTAAACGGATTCTTGTACTCCGGGTAAACATGCAACGTTCATCGCTTGTTTCAACGTTAAGTCCTGTTTCATTTTCTCAATTAACACATCGTCAGCAAACACTGTTACGGGTACTTTCATACACTCTTGGGTTCCCTTTTCAATCCTCCACTCGTAAGTGTTAACCCTCTTGGGTTGAATGCCCGGCATTCCGATATGAAAATTATTTTAAACTTTAATAAAGCTGATTTAAATTGTGAAGAGTATAGCGGACACTGAAATAAACATGATGAGGGCTGAGTAACGGATTCATATAACTTTCTTTGCAGCTTGCCTCTTTTTTTCGTTAATTTCCTCGTACTTCTTTCTTAACTCTTTAAAAATCCCTGAAATCTCGTCCACATCAACATTATAAACCGCTTCCTTTAGAAACGTATAAGCACAAGCCTTGCTGTGAAAATAGTAATCCTCTCCCTTCATTGTTAATTTAATCCCTTGGCCTTCAGGGAATTTTCTCCCGCATACAATACACTCTAATTTTGCTTTCATACAACAAACGGAGAATTTAAATTTTTAAAAATAGCGGTGTATTGTGCATTAAAATAACGGTGATTATTAGTGCATAAATTACACTGTAAACTGCAGTCGCTCATTAAGGAAAAAGGATGGGACGACCTCACTACCGTTCAGAAGGAGACCTTTACCCCAATTATCGAGGGTAAAAACGTACTTGTTGTAGCCCCTACTGGTTACGGTAAGACCGAGGCCGCTTTGTTACCTATATTTAACATAATGCTACGTAACGAGACCAAGCCCGTAGCCGTACTGTACATAACACCGCTAAAAGCCCTCATAAACGATATAACTTTGAGAATCGAATGGTGGACTTCAAAACTCGGTTTTTCGGTAAGCAGAAAACACGGTGAAGTACCCCAAAAGGAAAAAAGCCTGAGGCTGAAGAAAGTACCCCACATACTCGTCACAACCCCTGAAGGGTTGGAAATCGATTTAGACTGGGCGAGTAAATTCAGAGAAAATTACAGAAATATAAAGTGGATAATAATTGATGAAGTTCACGAGTTAGTAAACTCTAAAAGAGGGGCACAATTATCTGTATTACTTGAAAGATTAAAGAACTTTACAAATTACGATTTCCAGAGAATAGGTCTTTCCGCTACAATAGGTAACGAACAGAAGGTAGCCAATCTCATTTTTGGTTCTTCAAATAGGGAAAGTAAAATAGTAAAAGTCGAAGGAGCGAGAGACTTTGAAGTAAAAATACTAAAAGTAAATCAAAAAGAAGGAGAAGACCTTTGGGGCTCTACCGCGAAACTGGTAAACCAACTGGTAGAAAGACCTACATTACTTTTCACTAATTCAAGATTTAGTACAGAGAGATTGTATGAAGAACTAGAAAGGAGTAAACTGAAAAATATCTTTATCCATCACTCCTCAATATCTAAAGAAGAGAAAATAAGGGTAGAGAACAACCTCAGGGAAGGAAAGGCTGACGTTGTTATTTGTACAAGAACACTAGAACTTGGAATACATATAGGAGACATTAAGAAAGTAATAATGTATAGACCACCTCCCACAGTTTCTTCATTCCTCCAGAGGCTCGGAAGAAGCGGGCACACTATAAACAGAGTCTCTAAAGGTGAAATCGTATGCCTATACGATTACGACATCTTAGAAGCAATATCCTTATATGAGCTCGCTAAAGCGGGGATAGTAGAACCGCCAAAATCCATGCCTTACATGGACGTCGTGGCAAGGGAAATAATAGGTATAACCCTTCAATACGGCGAAATAGATGTTGAAAAACTCTATAACCTAATAACAAAATCCTCCTATTATAAAGGACTTAAATTCGATAAGTTCTTATCGCTAGTAGAGTACATGATACAAAACGGATTGTTAAAGAAGGAGAACGATAAGGTGAAAATCGGCAAAACCTTCTTCAAGATCTGGAGGTTTGATAAAGACAACAAAATAACGTGGATGAAGGACTTTTCCGAATTCTTCTCCTTTATAAGTACCGACGAAACCTTCAACTTACGTTACGAAAACAAAACAATCGGCGAAATAGACGCGGTATACGTCTACAAACACTTGAGAAATAACGACATTATTAGGATAAGTGGAAAACTGTGGAGGATTGTAAATATAGACATCAATAAAATGCAAATTAACGTAGCCCCTGCTACAAGTGGTAACGGAGAAATCCCAATATGGAAAGGAGAAAACATATCAAAGTCCAGTCTAATAACAAAGCAAATCGAGAAAGTCTTACACAATATCGACGACTACTTATACGGTGAGGATAGTCTTATAGATGAAGAGTCGAAGAACGCTTTGAATAAATTAGTGGAATTCTATCGTATTCATCAACTGCCTCTGCCCAATACAAGGACGATCTACATAGAAAACGAAAACGATGAGATTGTTTATGCAACCCTTATTAACGAGAAGATAGCAAATACACTATCTCACGCCCTATTGTATTTAGCCACTAAAAAGTACTCACTTAATGTCTCTGCAAGGTCTTCAATTTACGGCTTTTCAATAAAGGGAGTAGACAAGGATCTGTTACAAGACCTCATAAACCTAGACGAAAAGCAGCTAAAATCCCTGCTTATAAAATCCGTAAAAAGATCTCCTCTCTTCTTTGCCACACTTAAGGAAATACAATACAGTTTCGGTAAGATAAATAAAGTAAGCAGCAAAGATAAGATAATATTAGAAGAAGCCCTAAAACAGACCGTTAACAAATACTTCAGCATTAAGGGAACTATAAAATACGTAAAGATGATCAAGGAAGGAAAAATAAGGATCATAAACATCAACGGGTTCTCCCCGTTAGGTAAAGCCGTACTGAGCCACTCTCCTATAAAACCGTGGATCTCTGACATCTCAATCCGTATTTACCAAGCCCTCAAAGGCGGAGCCTACACTGTAGAGGAACTGTCAGATATGTTAGGAATATCGAAGAAGACATTAGAATTAAGGCTGAAGAAGATGAGGAAGCCCAGTTCTAAGTACAGGACTTGCAACTTCATAGACGTGGACACCCATGAGACTAGATGGGCGTTATTAGAGGACTTAAAGGAGATAGCCGAATCCGATGATTACTATAATTCCTTCAACCCCATTAACCTCGACGAGTCCTATGTGATGGTAATGAGGGCATACCAGTCAGAAGGAGCTACTGAATCAGTATTCAGGGTAAAGGATCTTGTCAAAAACCCAGAGGAGTTCCTAAAAAGGATACCGTATGACGAAATATTAGAACTGAAATTAAAAGACCCGAACGATTCTCTAGTAGCTTCGATATCTCCTAAGTACTATTTTGTTAAAAAGAGCATAGCCAGATTTTTAGTTTTGAACGCCATAAGTTATATTCAGAACCTAAAGTTCGGATGATGAAGCCCTTCGATAAAGAACGGTGATTCTGGCCCGTGTTACTGATAAAGCACGTAAGTTTCAAAGCACAGATTTATTTTTTCAAACGTTATCAACTATCCGATCCTAGATGAGTGAGAAAAAGTCAAACGAAATTGTGGTTGGAAGGACAAAAAGTGTAGAAGACTATGTGTTAGATATAATAAGCCTCTTTAACCAAGGCTCCCAAGAAGTGGAAATAAAAGGGAACGGCTTTGAGATAAACAAAGTAGTTGACATATACAACCAACTCGTGGACAGACTTAAAGAGGGAGTAAAACTCGAGAAAGTAGACATAGGAAGCGAGGTAAAAGACAAGAGGAGGGTGTCATACCTTCTCCTCAAGCTCAGAAGAGTTTATTAAGGGTCTTACAGCACTGCTGACCTCAGCGAACAAGTCCCTAACAAACACGTCAAGCTTTAACGACCCCTTAGAGATCTTGTCTATTGTATCCAACAACAATCTAGTTCTGTTTTCGCTTACGAAGTCCGAAAAGTTATTACTTAACACCTCATAAGCCTTCATACCTCTTTTAGAAGCTAACAGAAAATACCTCTTTTTAGTCTCTACAACATAACCGTGTCTAACTAGAGAAGATACGGTCTTTGCGTAAGTACTCGGTCTACCTATGTTCTTCTCCTTCATGATCTTTATCACATCTGCATATCCCAACAGAGTTACCGATGAACCCTTCTTGATCTCACTCACTACTTTACTCTCGTCCAGCACAAAGACCCTTAAAGGATAAATTTGAGAGAAACCACCTTCGACCTTTATCGGTACCTCTACCAATTCCTCAACCCCTTCCTTCAACACTATCTTGACCTTTGCATAAGTTACCCTAGTACTTTTCATTTGACTCGCAATAAACCTCCTGAAGATCAGGTCATAAACCTTAAAGTGAGCCCAAGTAAACTTTACGTAATACTTAAACGGGTTTTCCTCAATATCCCTCTGCAAATCGTTTAAATCCATGGGGTTTGTAGGTCTGATACCCTCATGTGTACCGCTCTCTCCCCAACTCCTTCCTTGGAACTCACTTTCCAATTTCACCTTACTTAAGTACTCCTTAGCAATACCGATACCTAAAGGTGAGATGTGACTACTATCCGTCCTGTGGTAAGTGATCAAACCACTTTCGAACAATTCCTGAGCGATCCTCATAGTGACAGGGGCACTTAACCCAAGCCTATTATAAGCGTCTATGAGGAGGGAATCAGTAGTGTACGGCGGTAAAGGCGTTACCTCTTCCACTCGCTCCCCTAGTTTGTAGACTTTAACGTTTAAACTCTTAACGAATTCATCAGCTTCAGCTTTACTCTTGAATATTCTCTTAACGCTATAGTTACCGATCTTTACGTACACTACCCAACCCATGTTTCTCTTATACTCCTCAGTCCTCTGGACGATCCACCCTAAGACTGGTCCCTGAACCCTACCGCTCCCGTTGTTCTGATCTCCGATTACAGACTTTAATACACTGCTCAACTCAAACCCTATCCATCTGTCCTCAATCCTCCTTGCTATTTGTGAATCAACGGCGTTATAATTAAACCCTGACTTATTCCTTATTGCTTCCAGAATGGCACTCTTAGTTATCTCATGGTACGATACCCTATACACATTCTTGTTGTACGGACTGATCAAGGCGTATAAGTCAAAGGCTATCTTCTCCCCTTCTTGGTCGGGGTCTGTAGCAATATAAACTTCATCCACGTCAGAGCTCAATAACCTAATTGCGTTAATGATCCTTTCTGAAGAAAACAGTAATGAGGAACCGCAATACGGGCACGTATCTGCCCTTCTTGTGACAGTCTTCTGGCAATTGTAACACTTGTATATAGGAGAATAGTTTACCCTTATCCCGTCTTCCAGTTCAACTCCATGGTATCCTATACTCTCAGTAGTCAAATCGGTTACATGTCCTTTAGATGCTACAACATTGGATACTATTACATTATTACCGTCTATAATTATAGTCTCGTAAACTGGAACTCCGTAAAGTTCCCTCCTTACACCTCTACTGAAAATTCTGGAGATGGTTTTTGCTTTAGTCGGCGACTCAACTACGATTAACGCGGTCTTTAGGTTAAGGCTTCTAGACTTTCCCTCCCTACTCTCTCTTATCTCCTTCTTTAAGTCGTCTAAGTCCAGTTCCTCAATACTCTTAAACACAGCTTCCCCTGAGTAACTCCTTACTCTCTTTATCAATAACTCAAAGAGGTCCCTATCGTCCACCATTACCACACTTAGACCCAAGGTAAAACCGTTATTAAGGATCCTACTCGCCCTTCCCGAACCTTGTATGTATGTAATCGCATCGGGGATCAAGATGAAATATTTCCTACCCTCTCTCCTGACTATGAAGTTATCCAGTTTCAACACTTGCAACTTCCTCTCCTTGAGTGAATCCACCACTTCCTCCTTCAACTTCATCAAATAGACGCGTAATTCCTCCAATTTACCGTTCAGGCTCTCGGAGTTCCTCAGGGCAAACTTTAAGGCTTGTACTTCAGACTGTGATAATGTTAGTAACTTCCTCCTGAGTAAACTCACGTCCAGAGACAACCCTTCTGCTACCCTTAGGGTAGTGAATGGATTATTTAGAGATTCCTCTAGAGGCAACTTAGTCTTGGGAACACCGTAAAAGATCACGTATTTCAGCCTCTTAGGCTCGTCCAGACCCCTTACGGCAACACCGTAATAACTCGCCGATCCTACTAAGTAGTCTACCTCTCCCGAGGAGAACTTGTCCATGAACTTTCTTCCCGATATAGCTTGAATAGCCCTAAACCCCTTCCCGTTAAGCTCTTCAACTATTTTCTTAACCTTACTCCTACCATAGTCTTTAGAGACTAAGATCAAAGCCCCTTTATCGTTTATTTTTTCCAATAATCCTACCATATCTAACGAGTTATAGTAAGAGTCTACAATATTCCTACTGTATATCTGGACAGTAGAAGGCTCGAACCCAGCTAAAGTCCTCAACGCTAACTGCTTAGCCCCTTTCGGTCTCAGAGTTGCGCTAGACACTACAAACTGTGACGCGGGTCTCCAAGAATAAACCTCAGCCTCAAGCTCCCTGACCTTCACCATGAGTTCTTTATCCTCTTTCGCTGAGACTATCCTCTTCAGCTTTACCAGTTGCACTGCCTTGTCAAATACTTCAGGAGGTATTTGGAGAATAGTGGCAACCCTCTCGGTAGTCTTCCCGCTTTTCAATATCATATCAGCGTCGTCAACGATGACTACCTTAGGCTTTATCTCAGCGTAAGTCTTAGTGTTTCTATTAACTGAGTAAAAGGTAGTTACGTTAATCTTTCCTTCCTCTGCATCACCGCAGGAGACCTCTGGAGTGATAGCCTTTAACCTCTGACAAATCTGATCCTTAAGGGAGTTTGTAGGCACTATGAATAGAGTGGTTTCCCCTCTATAAACCGAGTAAACCATCAAAGTCGTGGTCTTTCCTATCCCAGTAGGGGCTGAAAGGGAAAAGCTCTCTCCCCTTACCAATTTTCTCAACCAATACTTCTGCAAAGGCCAAGGGTCTTTTCCTACTACTTTCCTGAACAGTTCAGACAACTCTTCTAACATTTCCAAGTTATAATATAGTTCCGCATAGCTCTTCAACGTGCCATTCTTAACTAGCAAGTCGTAGATCGTCTTAACGTCTAATTCCTTCGCGTATCCGGGTAAACAGGACTCGCAAGGTAAGCCCTTTAATAGTCTGTCAACTTCAATCGGGCCATTACAATTGGGGCAACCGAATAAGTACCTAATCTTAACCATGCTAAATGTTGCATTTGTAGAGTATGATTTTATAAAACGTAGAAGTAGGTGATATCGTGGCGTCTAGCTTAAATACTAAGTTTATCCACTTCACTCTCTTAGATAACTTTATTACCTTAGTAAGTATCTGATAATGCGATTCGGGTGATATATGTGAGCACCGCCGCAACTCCAAGTAATGTAGTATTAGTAGGTAAAAAACCTGTAATGAACTACGTATTAGCAGCCCTAACCCTACTAAACCAAGGTGTAAGTGAAATAATAATAAAGGCAAGAGGCAGAGCAATCAGCAAAGCCGTAGACACTGTAGAAATAGTTAGGAATAGATTCTTACCAGACAAAATAGAGGTTAAGGAAATAAGGATCGGTAGCCAGACCGTAACAAGCCAAGACGGTAGGCAGTCCAGAGTTTCAACAATAGAAATAGCTATTAGGAAGAAGGCATAAAGGTAATAAAGCGTTTTTATCCCGCGCTTTTCTTAGACATAATTTTAATTATTACGGCGTAAATAATATCCTTAGAATACTATGAGTTCCTCACAACCATCTTATAAAGTAGAATTTGAAGGCAAAGCAAAAATAGGAGAGATCATGGGAGGCTTTGTACCAATACAGCTTAGACCTGAAGACTTGTCCAGTCCACTCTCATTCCAAATGGCGTTGAGCAGAATATACGAGGAATTAATGAGATCTTTAAACCAAGGACCATCGAAAAAATATGTGGCGGAAGTGAAATTTACAGACTCTTTAGGAAATCCCGTAGTAGTAGGAGTCGATTTCGGTCAAAACATCCCTCCCCTTAGCAACAAAGAAGTTAAAGTCAAGATCACTATCGAATTCTACGACGAAGAGTAGCCCTCCTTCTCAAGTACTTAAAAGATACGTCTAACATGTACTCTTCCCACGGGATAACTCTATACCTTAACTCCCCGGTTTTTACAAGGATCCCAGT
The DNA here is from genome assembly GCF_037389425.1 of Stygiolobus sp. CP850M. Taxonomy (NCBI): domain Archaea; kingdom Thermoproteati; phylum Thermoproteota; class Thermoprotei; order Sulfolobales; family Sulfolobaceae; genus Stygiolobus; species Stygiolobus sp. CP850M. The sequence goes on along the minus strand of NZ_JBBHKR010000026.1, from coordinate 7,068 downwards.
CTTGTAAAAATAACGAATAGCGTTAATTGTTACCTTCTTTGAAAAATAAGGAGAAAGGTAATCAATAGCCTCGCCTAAGTTAAACTCATTAACACCGAACTTCTTCTCGAGCAAATAATAAATTACGACCTCCCTCTTCTTCAGCCATCTCATCTTGATCACTCAACAGCCTAGTTACTCATCATAATTCAGACCTTACAAGTCCTTTCATCGAACAATTATTTATAAACACGTAGTTTTAAACTTAACATAACACAATGCCCTACGTGGATAAAAACGATAAAATTTGCAGACCAGGAGAGAAAAGCAAGATAGAAATAGGAGACATTATACTAGTACACCCGGCACTACTAAAGATTAGGGGCTACATAATTGAATTCCCTCCACTCTCTATAATCTCGCCAAGTTGTAAAGAAGAAATAGAATCACCGAACTGGGTAGAAGGGTACACAGTTACAGGAAAAGAAAAGGTATTATTTCTAGAAGGAAAAAAAGAAATAGAAGGGGAAATAGAGGTAAAATGCCCCAGGTTTTTACCCGCGATAACACTTAAACATGCCCTAGGCAAGGTCAAACTCAAAATAAACGATGAAAGATTTGACGGGATCGTACTTGTCGGGATAAACGAGCTACCCATCCTCCTCCTTAAGGCGGGACAAGTCACCGTGACTACAACACAACTGAAAAACTACTTAGAACCTTTAGCCTACTCTGTCTACTATTACATCTCGTCTGAAAATAACGAGTCTTCATAAATTATTTCCTTTCTCTTCACGGCTTGGTACTCCTCAGCTGTACCCTTAGTAACTAATTCGTAAAGCCTCGCTTTCTTCCCGTTGCTAGGTCTTAACAACCTTCCCAACCTCTGTATGAACTGCCTCCTAGAACCAGTCCCCGTCACTATTATTCCCACGTTAGCATCTGGAATATCTAACCCCTCGTCTCCCACAGTAGTCAGTACCAAAACACCGCTCTTTATACCCTTAAAAACTGACAAAACCCTTTCTCTCTCACTCTTACTCATCTTCCCCGTTATGAGGAAAGCTTTGAGTAAGTTAGCGATCTCTTCAGCCTGCTCCACATACTGAGTGAATATCAGGATCTTGTTACCCTTTTCCTTCTCCACTATCTCCTTAACCTTCTCCACTTTTTTCTTAGCCAAGTTAGTCAACTTTTTTAACTCGTTGTACACCTTAATAGCCTCAACAGCGTCCTCCTCACCTTTCTTTACCAGTTCGAGTAATTGTGAGACTTTCCTACCCTTAGCCAAGCTCCTGAACTTGTTCAAGAGCTTATTATATTCTAACTTCTCTTGAGGAGTTAGCTCAACCTTAACTTGAATAATTTCGTAAGGTGCAAGAAAGCCCTTCTGTATCAACTCCTGAGGGGTCTTGAAGTATATTAACCCTCCCATCAGCTTAAACAACTCCTCGTGCTTACCGTCTTCCCTAACCGGGGTCGCTGATAAAGCCAACCTCCTAGAAGCAAAGGAACTCAAGGCAATTACCTTGAACTTATCTGCGGGTAAGTGATGAGCCTCATCTATCACGAGGACTTCGAACTTGTCAGCCAACTCCCCCATATGCCTATAAGCCGTATGGTAAGTGGTAACCGTGATCGGTTTTACGTTCTTTTCCCCAGAATAATACAGACCTACCATTGATTTTTCCACGTCAGTAAACCTAAGGATCGAATCCCTCCACTGCATCATCTGCTCCTTAGTGAAAGTCACAACTAATGCTGACTTTTTAACGTAAGCAATAGCCCCTATCCCGATTACTGTCTTTCCCGCACCGGTAGGTAATGCAATCACACCGCTCCCCTTTTCCAACCAGACGCCAAGTGCCTCCTTTTGGTACTCCCTCAGCTCCCCTCTGAAGTTGATGTTGACGTCTTTGACCTTTAACTCCAGCTCCTTTACCTTAAGCCCGTTCTCCTCAAAACGCGTCTTCAAGAAGTTATAATAGTAAGGGTACGTCTCAAAGACCTTTTCCCCTTTATTGTACTTCAACACACCCTGCTCATAGTAGTCCTTAACTAAGTCCATCAAGTAGACGTGAGGCTTTATTATTACCTTTTCTCCCCTCAAGTAGAACTCGACGTCGTAATTAGGTAACTCCTTCTCCAGTTCCTTCAACACCCCCTCATCAACTTCTACGCCTATATCTTCAAGTAAACTCTTTATATCGTCAAGCTTCAGCCTGTTTTTCTTAGCCCTTTCCGGGTCTATTACGAAGACCGACCCCTTTTCGGGATCCCTGACCACGAAACGTGAGAAGGTCAACAACTTCTTGAAAGTCTCTTCATCTAACCAACGCTGTATGTAAAAAGTCTTCAAGCTCACCTTTGATCACTTCAACGTAAATAACACTTTCAGATCTAACACTATTTATGTATTCCGATAAATTAATTATCTCGTAAATAAAAATGGTATTACCAAACCTGGTGTTGAACACACAACAATAATTTAGGTAATTAGCTTCGATCTTCTCCGGTAAAACCAAATAAACACCCTTTACCTCCCCTTCGTAAGGGTTGACATGTAAAACCAACCCATGACCGTTGGAAAGAGTAAAGCCCAAAAACTCCTTCCCTAGCTCTTCAGCCTCGCTCAATCCCAAAAATAAGCCTTCCTCGAATCCCCTCCAAGGGGCTAACTCAAGAAGCTCCTTAATCCTCACGGACTATTTTTAACTCCCCATGCTTAAATTATCTTCGTGTACTCTCTCCTACTCTCTACTACAAACACAATGGAAAACGCGAAAAAAATAGCTAAAACCTTAGTAGACGAAAGGCTAGCTGCATGCGTGAACATAGTTCCTTACATAAAGTCGTTTTACGTATGGGAAGGGAAGACAGTAGAAGACGATGAGATCCTAGTCATTATCAAGACCACAGCGGAAGCTAAAGAAAAAGTGATAAAAAGGGTAAAAGAACTTCACACGTACCAAGTCCCTGAAGTCATAGCGATCGACTTTAATTCCGGCTTACCTGAATACTTACAATGGTTAACCGAGAGTGTGAAAAAAGATGGAAATTGACGATAAACTCCTCGAAAAATTACAAGCCCTAGCCCTAGTAGAGATAAAAGGTCAAGAAAAAGAAAAAATTAAAAGAGACCTACAGAACATATTAGAGTTCTTCAACAAGATCAATCAATTAGATCTCACAAATGTAGAACCCCTATTCCATCCGCTCTCCTCAGGCAAACTCAGGAAAGACGAGCCAATAGAGCCGTTGAATAGAGAGGAAGCACTACAGAACGTAAAGAGAAAAGAAGATGGATACATAGTAGGTCCCAGAACATACGGTGATTAAAGTGTTCACACCAGACGAGAAAACAGCAGAAGAATATGTAGATAAAACTTACGAAAGGATAGAAAGAGTCGAAGGAAAAGTCAGGGCGTTTATAACGTTAAGGAAAAAAGAAGAAGTACTCAAAGAGGTAAAGGAAGCAATTAACAGAAAACAAGGGAGGTTAAAGGGCGTGTTAATAGCCGTAAAGGACAATATCTCCACTAAGGGGATAAGGACTACTTGTGCATCGAGGATGCTGGAAGACTACGTTCCACCTTTCGACGCTACGGTAATTCAAAAACTCAGGCAAGAAGGTGCTGTGATCTTAGGAAAGACGAACATGGACGAGTTCGCCATGGGCTCGACAACCGAGACCAGTTACTTCGGTCCCACACACAACCCGTGGGATTTGGAAAGGACTCCGGGAGGATCTTCAGGGGGTAGCGGAGCGGCTTTAGCTTCCGGGGTAGTAGACATAGCTCTGGGTAGTGACACGGGTGGATCTATAAGGGCTCCTGCAGCTTTTAACGCAGTCTTCGGTCTAAAACCTTCCTACGGTACCGTGAGTAGATACGGTTTAGTAGCTTACGCCAACAGCCTCGAACAGATAGGTCCGATGGCTAAAAACGCCGAAGACTTAGAACTTCTTTATTCAGTGATCTCAGGAGAGGACTGGAGGGACGCTACCACCATCTCTCAATCTCCTCCTAAAACCGAGGCAGACCTAAGCAAGACCAGGTTCGCGTTGCTCAAGAACATCTTGGACGCCTCCCAGCCAGAGGTACAGTCAGTGTTCAAAAAAGCAATAAACAAGCTCTCCAGTGAAGGGGCTACGATTGAGGAAGTGGAATTAAAGTACTCCGACTACGCCCTTCCTACATACTACATCATAGCCATGTCGGAAGCCAGTTCGAACCTAGCCAGGTTTGACGGTGTGAGATACGGTTACAGTAAGTACTACGAGGGAACTTGGAAGGAGACCTTTGCGAAAAACCGCGGTGACGGCTTCGGGATCGAGGTAAAAAGGAGGATACTCTTGGGTAGCTTCATTCTCAGTGCGGGCTATTATGATCAGTACTACTTAAGGGCACTAAAGGTCAGGAGGTTAATAAAAGACGAAATAGACTTAATACTAAGCAAATACGACGTGATCCTCTCCCCCACAATGCCCGTCCTCCCACCGAAAATAGGGGAAGTCATAGACGATCCAGTGAGGATGTACGCCATGGACTTAAACACGGTGTTAGCTAACTTAGCAGGGATCCCGGCACTCTCCCAACCTGCAGGCTTTTATAACAACCTACCGGTGGGCTTACAAATGATGGGCAAGTACCTATCTGACTACTACCTCATTTCACTCTCAAAGTCCATAGAAAGGGTTCTAGGTTATCACGACCTTACGGCTAACCTTTAAGTTTTTTACCTCACACTCATACTTGAGTCTAATGGAAAGTAAACCCACCTTCAGGATCGATACGCTCAGCGTAATCATGAAAGAACTCGAGAAAGAGAAATACCACATAGTGGGCAGTCACTCCGTTTACAAGAAGTGCCACTGGACTCACGAAGCCCTCACAAGCGGTAGGTACTGTTATAAAGGTAAGTTCTACGGTATTGAAAGTCACAGATGCGTACAGATGTCCCCTTCGGCAGCTTGGTGCTGGTTCAGGTGTGTACACTGCTGGAGGCTCGAGCCAGAAGATATAGGGCTTGAATGGGACGAGACTAAGATACCAATAGAAGACGATCCGGAGATAATAGCCGAAAAGAGTATTGAAGAACATATGAGAGCAGTCTCGGGTTATTTTGGCAGAGAAGGAGTACCTAAAGAAAAGGCTAAAGAAGCAACTATGCCCAAACACGTAGCAATAAGCCTTACCGGCGAACCCACACTCTACAACAGGCTGGGAGAACTTATCAGTGAGTATCATAAGAGGGGGATGACGACGTTCCTTGTCACCAGCGGTGTGAGACCCGACGTCTTGGCCAGCCTCGAAGAAGAGCCCACACAACTCTTCTTATCCTTACAAGCCCCTAACGAGAAAAAACACAAAATAATAAACCGTCCCATAGTAGCAAACTCTTGGAATCTCGTAATGGAGACCTTAAAGATACTACCCAGCTTCAGCTCCCCCACGGTAATCAGGATGACCATGATCAAGGGCTTCAATATGAGTGAAGAAGACGCAAGAGAGTTCGCAAAGCTCATTGAGTTATCCCAACCCACTTACATAGAGGTAAAAGCTTACATGCACGTAGGTCCCTCGACTTACAGGCTGACTAAAGATGCGATGCCCAGACACAGCGAAGTGAGAGAATTCGCAAAAATTTTGTCAAACTACACGGGATATAAACTCTTGTCCGAACACGTGCCCAGCAGGATAGTACTACTCAGCAAATTAGACAGACCCATACAGATCGGGAACGCGTGGAGTGAAAAGTGGGACTGGTCTACAAAAGACGTAGAAGACGATATAAGCGGAGAATATAAGGAAGCTGAACAAGATTGTTCGGAGGGTGTGAGTTGAAAAGAACTTAACATCTCTTGTGAGGTAATCAGGATCCTAAAGGTAGCCTTAAACAATACCATAACGCAACAAGACATAGCCAAGACGCTAGGTGTATCACAACAGACTGTGTCTAGGAAGCTGAAGGAATTAGAGGACAACGGTATAATAACGAGGGTCATATCTAAGGAAGGGGAAACAATAAGGCTTACGGAAGAAGGAGAGAGGGCTTTCAGCCATTGTGTTAAAGACTTAGAGGAGATCCTGAAGATAAGCAGAATCATAAAGATCAAAGCCAAGGTCACTTCAGGGCTCGGTGAAGGCAGATTCTTCTTGTCCCTACCGTACTACGCCGAGTCCTTTAAGAAGTTCCTCGGATTCGAGCCCTACCCCGGGACATTAAACGCTGTAATATATGAGAAGAACTCGATGGAGAACAGAATACTCCTCGACGCAAGTAAGGGTATAGTAATCCCCGAACATAAGGAACCGAATAGAGTTTTAGGCAGCGTAAAAGCGTTTCCGGCTAATGTAAACTCCGTATCGCCTGCTGCTATCGTAATCCCGGCTAGGACAACCCACCCTAAAAGTGTAATTGAAGTGATCTCACCCTACTTCTTAAGGGAGAAATTGGGGCTTAAGGATGGGGACGAGATAGTAATAGAAGTGTTCTTGTGACATAGGCTACCTCGTTTTTTACTTAAAGGGTTAAAAATCCCACGTCTGCCGGTTATAATTGTGCTCACCTCACAGCGTAGCGGGATACACGGTGGCGGTTTATGCGGGTTAAGTACTTCGTATAGCGATAGGTTTAACCTCAATAAGGGCTTAAAAAGAGTAGTCTAAAACTCTTCCTTATCGTAGGTCGATCGTGTATACCTGCACACATGTATGCATTGTGTACTTCTTGGGAGATTTGGTCGTAGTGATGCGTTACTGTTGATCCCGTTTACTGTGTCTTGTGCAATATTTCCAGTTTTTTGAATTCCGCACCCGAACCAGAATAAAGTTTCAATTAATAATAAACTGGGATTAAGGGCTGAAAGTCTCACCTTTTATGGCAGACCACTAGAATGAGGCAAAAACAGACGGCGGAGTTAAGCAAATACTGCCCGAAAAGACGAAAAGGCTAGGGAGAAGATCAACAGAGCGAGAGGTTATAAAGCTTTAAGTTACGTAGGGAAATTCTTCTTAGAAGTCATAAAACCCCTATGAAGACATAGACGAACAAGTTAAAGCTTCAGTCCAATGTGCATGTGGAAAA
>NZ_JBBHKR010000025.1:0-2593 GCF_037389425.1 Stygiolobus sp. CP850M | reverse complement strand
AATAGAGAATATCAGAAAATTATTCAATGTATTATTGAGGGCGAATTTACAAGAGCTTCCTCAGGATATCCAGACAATTGTATGCGAAGTTAGAAAATACCTGGATGATCCTAATAATCTGAAATCAAATTATTTGAATCTAAAGAATTTTATATTAAACCAGTTTCAATCTCATAATACTATAAGAAGATTAAAGGACGTATACAAGGAAATCATAAATGGCACTTATAACGTGTTCGATCCCGACGATCTACATGCTTTAATGTATTTCTTGCAAGATGATAAATAATTATTCAATAAGTAGTGTAGTTTTATTTAATTGGAGCTTTAGCGTATCACATAAACTCTAGCTTTATAATGCCTTAGCAACGCGGCGTAGAGATTTTTGCTATCGGTCTCAACAAAGAGCCTCATCTTCACATTCTTGTTCTTTAATGCCTTCATTATCTTCTCAATCTCCTCTTTATCATCAATCTCTATAACATACTTATTATGAAATAATTGCAGTTACAGGCTATAAAGATAACCTAATCAACTTGAATATTACTATTTATTAACGACAGAGGAAGACTAACCTTTGTCAAGGACTTGTACGATCTATCTATTTCTCATGGCTTTATATGATTGTAGTAACGATCGTTGCCGTATCAATTCTTTTTAAACCTCTTGATACTCATAGTATCAATTCTTTTTAAACCTCTTGATACTCATAGTATCAATGGAAGAAAACATTTGGTGGAGAGGAAAAGATTACATAGAGGATGATATAGATATCAAGAAATGGAACTCTGCTAAGTTTAAGTGGATTCCGAAAGAGATGGATAAAGTCTCTCTTCAACCATTCTCCTTAAACTTTATTGTAGGACCTAGGCAAAGTGGAAAGACCACTCTCATAAAACTTCTTATTAAGAGACTACTTGAGCTAAATCACCACCCCCTCTCAATATTCTACTGTAGTTGCGATCTTGTTTCTGACTATGAGGAACTGTTAAAGAGGATAAAGGAGTATTTAAAGACCAGAACACAAGAGGGTATAAAATCCTCATTCATTTTCCTAGATGAAGTCACCTTTGTGAAGGACTGGTATAGGGCAGTAAAGTACTTAATTGACTCCGGCGAAGTGTTGAGCGATGTATTTACCATTTCCGGCTCAAGTTCCCTAACTATCCTGAAACAAAAGGAGAGTTTTCCGGGCAGAAGAGGTAATGGGACTGATGTGGTGCTGTATCCTCTCAGTTTCTCCAACTACGTTAAGGTAATTAATCCCAGAATTGAAATAAAGCCCGGTTGGTATGGTGAAATTGAAGAGCTCTTTCAGAGCTACATAAAAATAGGTGGATTACCGCCCTCAATTAACGGTCTATCTCCGCTGAAAACATATATAGATTGGATCATTTACGAGATAAACAAGGTAGGGAGAGATGAAACTCTAGCTAAGCAAATTCTTTCCGCAATTCTTTCTACGACACCCAGTAAGATAAGTTATAATTCCATTGCTAAAGACATAGGAGTAAATCACAGGACTGTAGCTGAATATATGAAACTATTCAACGACATGTTTTTGACCTTAACACTTCATTTCATAGACGTGAACACAGCTTACTTTAACTACAAAAAGCAGATCAAGATACACTTTCTAGACCCATTGTTTTACGATGCAATATCTCTATGGACTGGAGTTAAAAAGCCGGACGAGCCTATAATCGTTGAGGGAGTAGTTGCGTCGCATCTCTCTAGAATTTATAACATAGGGTACACTGAAGTAGGTAAGGAAGAGATAGACGTCGTAACTCTGCCTGAAGTCGTCGGATATGAGGTAAAATATAGGGAGAGGGCAAGGCAGGTTAAAGCTATTGCAGGAAAAATGAAGAAAGTCATTACGTTATCAAAGAACGGGGAAAACGACACAGTTCCGGTTCACTTATTTCTTGCTGAACTGAACGCGTAGTTTAGTTCAATTAAATTTAGGGAGTATAGCTAAAGCAATGGAAGAGAATTTAGTTAGCTCAGTGGTTCTGAAGGAGAGCGATAAAGTATTAGGCATAGTAACTGAAAGGGATATAGTAAGGGCTGTAAGTAAGGGTATAAGCCGTGACAGTCTGACTTTCGATATCGCGAGTAAAAATATCATAAAGATTGATTATCACAAAAGTATATATGACGCTTACGATATAATGATAAGGAGTAACATAAGGCATTTAGTGATAGAAAAGGATGGTGAATGTGTAGGAGTAGTATCCATTAAAGAATTGAGTAAACCCTTGTCACTTATGTTAGCTGAAAACATGAGTTATTAAGCGAGAACAAAAAACACTTTTCCTCTTCTTATTTTTTCCCAGTTTTCCAAATCCTGAACCATCGTAACCGGTGATAATTATCGCCTTTGGGCTTAGAATCTCGTAAACTAGATATCCGTGCAATAATACGTCACGCTTCACTTGACTTCCGTTTGTCCCTATACTTTCATTTCACTCATTTTATGTTCATTCATGGTCGAGTGTAGGGACTTAGCCCTCAACCACAAGTAGGTCATGGGACTCCTTCAAGCCCAACGGCACGGGACTCACATCTCTGCAATCACTCCCACCCTTCT
>NZ_JBBHKR010000024.1:0-11685 GCF_037389425.1 Stygiolobus sp. CP850M | reverse complement strand
ATTGAAATACGGATTATTCCAGAGCCCAAATGGGTCACCGTTCCAACCATTATAATTCCAGATGCCTATGAAGTTTATACCCATAGAATTTAATTGAGATATTACGTCCTCGTAATAGTTTATGGTGTCCTGATACCCTGCTGGGGGATTAAAATCAATATATGTTGTTGAAGCAGGATTATTATAGCCTTGAACATCACCGTCACGAAAACCTATTTCACCTATAAAGAAACTAATACCTTGTTGGTTCGCAAAATTTTCTAGATCTGAAATTTGGTTAACGTAATTACTTGGTATGCAAACTACACCATTCGCGTAGTTGTATGAAGGATAGGGGTATACATCATATCCTATGTAGTTTAGTGTTATTCCATTAGATTGTAAATATTGGAAGACACTTTCCACTGAACTTACGCTTTGGCCCAGATCTGTGTAATAGAATAATTTAGCGTTAGGTAGTATCTGCTGTATTGCTGAATACACTTCGTAATAACCATAATTGTTTAAATTGTTCATCTCTGAGATTCCTACGACTAACTTTTGTCCACCATTTGTAACAGCAGCTATCTTATGAAGTGTGTATTCAAGCAAGACCATTTGAGCAGGTGTAACACTCGTTAAATACCCTCTCCAGTTATTAGTAGTTAGGAAGAAGTTAATGAACAACAAGTTGGAGGAGTTGTAGAGCATATCAAGTTTAGATAACTGTTCGGAGATCCAATATTCATTGTTTCCATAATTTAACGCTTGCTGCAGTGAAACGTTTTCATTTCCTAAATTGTAAGTGTTAAAAGGAAAAACTATACCAACAACTAAATTCTGTAGATATGGTAATAGGTTTTCATAAGTACCATTAGACGGACCCCAAGGTACTAGCCAGAATAAAAGTCGAGGATCACTCGAAATATTGTAAGCTAAAGAATAGTTTACAGGTATTAAAGACGTTAAGACTAAAATTAAAATTATAAAGTTTATAGCCTTACTCATGTGTCATAGTATAACTAATATAATTAATAAAGTTTACTCTTCATGTAATTCGAACAAATAGTAAATAATAGTAACTCCAATTAATTGTAGAATTATTCAATTACACCATAATTACACACGAGACTAGTTGTTAGTTTCTCTAATAACGTAGAAGACTAAATACTTTGATTATTACTTAGTTAATGCGACATGAAGTCTGGCCTACGAAGTTTAAAGGTTGAACGTTTTCTTAAATAACGTAATATCAATAATACGACAGCTCCTCCAATTAATAAAATGATGGATGGAATTAAATTCCTTGTAAAAACACCTATTACAATTAGCAAAATGCCTTCAATTATAACAAACCAGGCAAGTGGTTTAATTCCATTAATTAATGGTAAGATAGTAAATATACTGCCATGTATAATGCCTTCCAAATGTCTGTAAACATATATTGCAATTATAATTGCATATAGTATTGAAATTAAAGTCGTAAATTGTAACAGTATTGAAGTTATCATTAGAATGGAAAAAGAAGAATAGCTAAGTGATAAATAAAAATTATATATAAATGAAAATAATATTATAAATAATATTAAAATAATAGATAATAAAGATATTTTTAATATTATTAATATTTTTTCCATTTTTTATCACTTTTTCCTTTTTTAATTCTCTTCAGTTCATTTTGAATATATTTTCTATCCTCTTCCTCTAAATAGTTTGATAATATCTCGATCTTACCAATTACTTCTTTATTCTTAAGCGCTAGATCACTTAAATCTACATGTTGTTTAATTTTACCTTTCTTTGTATTCAGTAAATCGCTAAAAGCGTGTTTGATCTTGTCTTTATATACGTAAGCGTCTTCAACTTTATTATTCTCAATCCATTGTATAAGGAGATTAAAGCACTTGGTATTTCTATCTAAATAATCGTGAATATGAGGGCCTATGATTAATAGACCGTCTTTATTTCTAATCGTTTCCTTAATTACCTCTTTAATTTCACTTTTATCGAAAAGATTAAGATAAGATTTTTTAAGGTATTCAACTATTAGCTTTTTGCGTTCCTCTTTTGTTAGATAAGGAATTGTTTCTTTCAGTGAATTAGTATCGATTATTTCAAGAAGAGATCGGTAGTTTTGGGATAGTTTTTCATAAGCTCCCTTATAATCTCCATTTGAATTTTGTAAGTAATAGTTCCGTTCCCTTTCTTTCTCTTGCTTTTTTATATTTTCAATTATATTGCGTAATGGCTGATCTGGATAGTGTTCTATTTTAGATATTGCTTGTATAAAGTAAGGGTCATTTATAGATACATAGGAGTTAGGGCAATTCTTTAATGTATGATTGAATATTTCTATTGCCTTTTCACCAAATACAGCTTCTAGCTTATAATATAGTCCTGAAGGCTCAAGGTGATGGCAATGTTTTTTTATGAATTCTATTAGTGCCTCTTGATAACTTTTCCCGTCTTTCATTTCAATATTAAGGCTTTTCAAAAATTGATAGATATTAACAAATTTAAATATTTTTTCAGTAGATTTTGTTTTTTCTACATAATCCATTATTAATTGCTTCGATTGATAATTGGGTACATGGTCAGTTCCTCTACCTCTATAAACAATTATATCAAATATACTTGGGTCTTTTGGGGATAAATTCGTTACATATGTGAAATTTCCTCCTATTCTTCTAGCTAAAGCTTTAATTAAATTTGTCGGATCATTTGAGTAAAAAGTTCTATTACCATTGAGCCAATTATTGAGTATGTTATCTACATCGTTATGGGGACTGTTCATTATTCCTTGGTTGACTCTTAATTCCCGTTGCAAACTTATTTCGTTTTTTCTGAAATTTTCATATGATATAAATTTTACATCTGTGTTAAATATATTATAATTTGCTTTTTTATATTCATCCATATCTAATACCAATACATGGAGATGCACATAAGGTCTTCCTTCGATTATTCTATCCTCACCGTATGCTATATAAGCCTCTTTTTCATTAAAGTATTGCGAATAGCCAGTTATTACTATATTGTTATTGGACCAAGGTGAGAAAGAAAAGACTTTATTAATTCCCTCCTCTAGCCATATTTTTTTCAGATAATCTCTTTTATCGTCAGGATAATATTTTACATATATTCCATTATAATAAGAACTTATTATGTGACCTTTAACTATTATATCACCCATATTAATCACTTTAGTACTTCTTTAATCCAATTGAAGATCTCATCGTATTCCTTTTGCGGATAATCAGGCAATCTGAGCCCAGTAGGAGCATGTATAGGCACTGATGGTTTTTCATAGTAGGTTATAAATATCGGAACGTCTTCTCTTAAATTCCTTAGCTGTTTTAGTATTTCAGACCTCGTGTAATTCATAAGTCTTATTCTGTCATTATAATTACCCCATACGTTAAATCCAAAAGTCCCTTCAATGTATTCCCTAACTTTGTCATAATGTGTCAAAACGATTCCGACATGAGGTAGATCTTTTTGTTCTTTTCTATAGTTAACAAGATTGGTCACAACAGTAAAATATCTTCCTAATAATGATTTGATATCAGCATTATCGTTAGATGCATTATTTTTAGAAATCGTTGATAAAGCATGCTCCAGGTTTATTATAATTAAATAAGCTTTAGCATTGAAAATAAAACCGTATATATTTCGTAAATCGTCTTTAGTTATTCCAAGGCTTTCTAATCTTCGTATTAAATTCTCATTCCATTTTTTATAGTCAAAGTCTTTACTCTTAGAGTTGAAAGTGAAGTCCATAATTGGCTGATATAATTCACCTGCTAAATCCACAATAGGTATATTAACTTCTCCACTACCTAGTAATTTAGGATACCTAACAACGAGTCTTCCAACATAAGGCTTTTTCGTAACGTCAGTAGGTGGTAAAGGTTCGCCGTTCCTTATCTTCTCCAAAATTTCATCCCATTCCGGGAGTGGAAAATCGTATACGCCCGGGTTAAAAATGTATGTTATCTTGTTATCGATACTGGCTAAATAGTCTATATGTATAGCAAGTAAGCCCATGAAAGTTGTCTTGCCTGCACCTCTATATCCTATTACCGCTACTGATCTTTTAACAACATCAAATGGTGTTTCGTAACTACTATCAGCCTTATTATTTCCAGTAATTGGTATCCGCATTTTTATCAAATATTAAATAGTGTAAGAGTTTAAAAATCTTTAGTGACTCAATAAAGTGAAGTAAAAATGTATAATTAAGTGAACTTATATAACAAGTTAATACATTTCTAATTATTCGGCTATCTTCTGGAAATCGAGAGCACGTCCTATAATACTCTAATTATATTCATTAATCTAATTAGACTATCTAACTTTATAACAAGGTTTATATATTAGCACTTGAAATTAAGAAATATGGCAAATTTATTTGAAAATAGGCTTGTAAAGATATTACTTCGTAATGCTGCAATAGCTGTAGCTAAGGCTTACAAACACATTAAAAGAATAGACGTAACCCCTATAGAGAAATTAGAAGCTCTCAGTAGAATAAGAGTAAATAACAAATTGATAGGTTTATACGCTGGGGAAGCTAAAGCGGTAATGACGGGTCGCTTTATTAATGTTCTTGAAGTATATGATGCGAAGATTTTTCCGTATAAAAATGTTGAAAAAATTAATGGTGAAGTAACTAAATGCATAGCTAATTCGATTCGTAAACTAGGACCTAAAGAAACTATAATCGAATGTTGTAAACACATGGCCGGATCACTATTTGAACGAGAGCCGAAAGAAACCATAGAAGAATATTGTAAACAAATGACCGATTTAATCTATAAACTAGATGATAAAGAAAATCACGAAGGTGATGTAGAAGAATATAGTGAAAAAACAAGATATTCTATTTATTTGACAGAATTTGAAAAAATTATGAAAAAACGCTCTGAATCGTTCAACGTTCATAGTGATCGCGTTTATCAATTAATTGATCTAATTGATTACATACAGACATTACTTCATGAATATACACACTGGTATGAGTTGGCAGGAACGAAGACTGGTATTTTGATCAGCCAACTTTCATGGAAGGAGAGAATTGATGTCATAAGCTTTACTGGTTTAATTTACGATAAGATAAACTTAGGGAAAATTGTTGGAGAACAATTTGCAAAAAAAGACAAAGCTGACATCATCGGAGAAAGATTAAATGAAGGTGAAGCGAAAAAAGTTCTAGCCAATATGAATAAGTTTTTAGACGAGTTGGCTAAAGATAAAAAAGTTATTAAATACTTTTCATCCCTACTTATAGATTTTATTGATCAGTATAAAATATCGGATATCATTAGTGTATTTATTGAGCCATCAACCTGGGCTTTAGTAGAGAATGAAACATATTTTTACAGAAATGTAGAAAAATACTTTACAGATCCTACTATAAAGGAGTACGCTGAACGTGTATATAAATATAGTAAAGATCTAGGTGACTATGAAAAAGTAGTGAATAGAGTTAAGAGGGCTTTACAAATCGATTTAACTCAATACTTAAATATTGATAAAAAAGATTTAAATGATAAAAAAGATTTAAATGATAAAAAAGATTTAAATGATAAAAAAGATTTAAATGATATCTTAGACGACATGTTAAAGAAATTTAAAGAAGACGATTCTAATTTAGATGTGTCATTTTCAAATGCATCATTATTATCGATACTTATGGATCTAATCAATTATTATAGTAAGGATCCTTTCAAAAAAGAGAAAATAGACATTATTGTGTCCGCTGTGATACGCGATGCGGAAACCTTAAAGTATGTTTTAAAGATAATGTCAAGATACAAAGGAGAGCTAAATCGTCATGGCTTACCAAGTGTTTGTAGTGATTTAGTATCTGAGGGTAGACTAATTGGAGGATGTTTCAATCCAGATGTTGGAATTACCGGCGATAAACCAGTAAACAGACCATTTGGATCCTTAGAAGAAATAGTCGGTAATCTCGCATTATCCCTTAAACCCGCACTAATCTTAGCTTATCTTTATTCAACAGATGTAGATGACAACCCTGACTATAAAAGAGCGGTACAAAAAATAGCCGAAAGACTAAAATATTCAGGGATTGATGACTTTACAAAAATAGCGATTGATGAGATTAAAGACTTAAAAATACAATTAAATAAAAATATATTTTATAATGAAACAACAGAAAATTGCTTAAGTAATAAGGATGAAGTAGTTTGTGAGAAAATAGGGGAATTTCTTAAGGAATTTCTAAGGTATTGGATATATATCGTGTTAAGACTAGGGAGGGCACAAGAAATGTTACCGAATAGGCACGGCATCTTCATATTCTAAAGGTGAAAAATATGTATGACGCGATAGTCGTGTTAGGAGGAGGAGAATTAAGCGAGGGTAGGATTAATGAAGCAATAAGGTTATATAAACAAGGTATAGCAAAATACTTAATCATAGTAGGAGGAAAAGACGATTATGAAAAAATGTATAAAAAAGCCTTAAAAGAGACCAAAAATATAAAAAACATCTATTTTGATGGTAATTCTTCAAGTACGATAGACAATGCATTCTACGCCAAGAAAATAATTAGGAAGCTAAATACAAGGAGCATATTGATAGTTACGTCGAAATTCCATGTAAAAAGAGCGGTAAAATCTTTCGAGTTATTTTTAGGTAATGAATACAAAATAGATGCGATAGGCGTCGAAGATAACCCGGATACTTTCACTTTGCTAAAAGAAAAATATTTAGATGAGATTCTATATCTTTACGACTACTTGAAGGGAAAAGATGATGAAGAAATAAAGGCATTCTTTGATACAATAAGAGAACCGCTTGATAAAATCCTTAAAAGGGCTTACGAACTAGGACTTATGGAAGACCTTGGAATCGATTAAATAAGTAACTAATTGACCTTGTTCATGATCTAAGGGAGGTACCTTGTGATTCATTAAATTAGGCGTTAGACTCACCTTCACATTCAACGTTAGATTTTGATTTAGAGAAAAGTCTCCTACTTTTTTCTTTATAACCCCCGCTTAATCATTATGACGTTAAGTAATAAGTCTCTCATTCGAACTCTAAGCATATTACTGACTAATGTTGCCATGGAATTCAACGAATTCCCAGCACATCTACTTACTTACCTTAATGCACTGAATGGGCGTGAGTCCTCTCCTAGAAGGCTCCTCCTTTCAACCATGAGTTCTGCTCTTAATTAGTGCCTAGACGAGGGAACCAGAGCCTCCATTTAATTAACTATTCCAATAACGTCACGATTATTTTCGTGACCGCGTAAACAACTAAACTAACGACACCCTTTTTCTCCTACCCCTTCACTTTTGATGAGCATACAGCCTCAGCTTGTTTAATAGCATCAAAAGGGCCAGATTGTTAAAATAATAATATCAAATGACGTTAACATTACCATTTATGGGAAACAGTCGTCAACGACATAGATACGTTAAATAACTGAGCTTGTGACATCTAATTATGGCTAAACTTATTGAGAGGGGCAAACGGAACTTTCTGCTAGCTAAGGACGCCTTAGCTAAAGGTTATTACTGGTTATCAAGTCTTTCTATTCACCAGTCCGTGGAGTTGACTGTGAAAGGAATTCTAGAGACTATGACGAATACACACATTTTCACGTAACCTTACTGAATTGATTAAAAAGATAGGATTACCAGTCCCTCCTGAAGTATTACAAGCTTGCCGTTGACATCAGTTTCAGATAAGCCGTGAATTTTATGTCATTTGATATTATTTAACATTCCTAGCTCTTCTCGTGAAAGTTTATAAATTTTGTAGTTACATACTATCATGTAGAAGAGAGCCCTACAGTGAACTCGATGAGCAATGTGAGGGGGAGGATGTGTTCGATGAGGCTCCCTATGTCCTTGAAGGGAGTGGTGTAACTCCCGTAGACAGCATGGGGAGAGAAATAAGGGGAATGAGGACGAGAGGTTGAATACAAATTCATGAAACCTCAATGAAAGCCCAACCCCTGAACTTAAACACCCACTATATCTCTGCTAGGTATGCTATGTTCTCTTGTTATCATAGGGAGGTGCTGAAAATTGTAAGAAGAACGCTGAGGAGGTTCTTAAATGGTTGAGGATCTTCTGAGAAGTGTTAATCAGAGGTTTGAATTGAAATTTTAAGAATTCGTTGTTGAGTTAATCAAACTCTACCCTTCCTCTATGATTGTTCTCGTCGGTAGTAGGGGTACCAATATGAATAGACCTAACAGTGACTTCGACATAATACTCTTCATAGAATGTGAAAACCCTTTGAATAAGATGTTAGAAATATATTATAGGACACAAACCCGTTCCCGATAGCTTGAAGCCCAGTGAAGTAAATGACAATAACATGCACCTATCTCATAATTACGGTTATAAAATCCTTTACGACGATTTAGATCTAAAGGAGAAGATAGAAGGGATGGTTAGGAAAAACCAGAAAAAGTCAGAGAAATAGCAAAACATGACGATAAGAAAGTTTTACTGTCATGAAGAACTTCATTTATGTAACCAGTTTACGTGAGTATTATCGTTAGAATTCACTGACTTTCCTTACGTTCGTTGTTGATTATCATAGTAATTTAATAAGAAGAAAAGCTTAATATCTTGGTAAGGTAGGAGTGGATTGGGGATGAGGGGTAGGTAAATTGCCGGGCGACCTTTCATAGGTCGATTCTGACCCTCATCATTCCCCTCATCCCCGGTTTCTAGTTATCGAGGGAAACTTCTCTTTGTGAAGAGCATGAATATAACTCGGCGGTGTTAACGAGGTGTTTCGTAATGCCTTATAATCGTTCAAGACCTTCTCCCCGTTCCCGGTAGATTTGATCTAAAATATATCGTCCTAGATTTCATGAAAAGGATTTTAGAAGGAGTAAAAGGAAACCCCGGTAATTTTGATTTTATAATTTTCGACGACATAACGGACATGCTTAATGAGCTGGAAAATAGAAGAAAAGAGGGGTCTAGAAAAATAGCGTGGTATACTTTTTTACAGAACCTGAAGGAGATATAAAGGACAAGACAAGCTGGGAGAGCACAAAGAATATAAGGATAAACTATCCTTTGCAGTGCGGCTTTGACCTATATAAAGGGTAGAATTCAAAGGGGAAGAGTTGAAAATTAAATGGCTAATGCACTAGAGAGTTGAGTATCCAAGATATTGGAACGGTGAGTTTGACCCGTTAAAATACTGCTCCTCGGTTTACGGGCTCAAGTTTTTGATGCACATTACGTAGGAGTCATATGGGGGAGGGACTTAATATGGAGGAATAACGGTTGGACAGTAAACCCTGGTCCAATAACTGACTACGTAGGCGGAAGGTTTTCTTTAAGGAGTAGTTGCTAATAAGGATAAAAAGAAGGCGTTAGCACTCATCAAGAACAGATATTATATAATGCTAACCAGAGGGTTGAAAGGAGTTTACGTGTTTTTCGAAGATAAGGAGACTGCCGATGCTGTGAAGAATTTGATAGATTACTCGATCACCTCTCCTCAGTCTTAGGAGTATATTGAATTAGTTTCGTCGCGGTTTAGATATCTCTTGTTAACTAGAGACAATGTAGAACTAGGGTTTATATAATATTTCATTCCCTTTCCCTTAATAAGTCTTCAGAAGTCGGTAGCTCGAAAGGTATCCCTTCTTTTAACCATTTTTCAGTTAGTTCTTTTATTTTTTCCTTCTTCTTTAATTCTTCTTTAGCCTTACTCACTCCGTAAGCAATAATAATATTAAATGCTTCATTTCTTGACCTAGCGATACCCATCTCTACCATTTTTTCAGCTATTTCATAATACTCGTCGTTTACCTTAAGTGTTACTATCCTCATACCATGATATTACTCAAGAAACAAGATAAACTTTACCCTAGTAAAAAGTGAAGGGGAGGGAATATTAAATAGTATTTTAAGGAATTCTTCATTGTGGTTTTTCACATGTCTTTTGCGAATTATATTTTTCCCTGAAAAATTAGTACAATTAGTGACAAATAATACAGTACTTGCAAGATTATTCTGTATAAGCTAAGTTATTAACCCATATCACCTTACGCTTTTTAGACCTGTCGATGGTCTTACTCAACCGTGAAAACACCATCAAGGAATGGTTTCAATTTAACCCTAAAGAGACTTTTGTAGACGTAGGTGCATACATAGGTTCCTATTCATTAAGAGCAGCTAAAGTAGGTGTCTATTCTCTCTCAATTCCTTATCTGTGAATGCATTAAGAGCTGCTAAAGTAGGTGAGGATGTAATAGCAATAGAACCTAATCCAGAATCTTTTGCCATACTCATGAAAAACATCAAAGACAATAATTTCCACAACATAACGGCATATAACACAGCTCTATGGAGTAGCGAAGAGGAATTAATACTTCAACTAGATCAGGGATCATCGACAATATACCACGATTCCAACGAAAGACCAAAGGTTAAAGTAAAAGCCGTCCCATTAGACAAACTTAAATTAAAGAAGATTAATCTACTTAAGATAGAAGTTGAAGGCGAAGAAGTTGAGGTACTTAAAGGAAGCACAGAAACTCTGAATAGAGTAGACAAGATTACAGCAGTTATGGGAATCTTAGGGAGGTAATACCAAGAAGTCGGTATTAGCGAGAAGTCTTTAATTTTAGACGTCGTCCCGCTGAAAAGATGAAGATGTCAAACCGAAAGGGACAGGTAGAGTACGCTAAGGAGAAGCTGGTCAAGGCGGTCAACCAAGTTCTGGGCGTGGTCAGGAGGAAGGGGAGGAGCAGGAAGGTCGGGTTGGCGCTAGTCCTCATAACCCTGCTAGGTGGGAGGACCAGCGTGAAGAATGCTGCTGAGACGTTCGGGTTGGACTACGCAAACCTGCTGGAGGCGTTGGGAGAGCTCCACGACGCGTGGAGGCTGGAGGTCCTGTCAGTGTTGGTGAAGGGTGAGGTAGCCGTAATCATAGACGACACCGTGGACCACAAGGAGTACTCCATGGGGAAGACCGTGAGCCCCCACGGGAACTACTGGATATACTGCCACGCCCACCGGAGGTTCGAGAAGGGCGTTCAACTCCTCACGGTCGCCATAGTGGACCTCTCCACGGGCAGGACGTTCATGGTGGGAGCCTTCCCCTACGCCGTGAGGAAGATGTTAGATTTGGGGATTGTCACCGAGTTCAAGACCAAGATCGACTTGGCCAGGGAGATGTTGGACGTGCTCAAGGGGTACTTCCGCGTGTCCAAGGTAGTCTTCGACTCGTGGTACCGGTCGGAGAAGCTCGTGAAGGACAACGTGGTGTCTGAGCTCAAGTCCAACCGAGCTCAGGGTCGAGTCGGTCCAAGGGACCCTCGAGGAGGTGGAGGGACACCTCCGAGTGGGATACCCCCGGAGTCTACTACGCCGACCTGACCCTTGGAGACCGAGTGACTACAGTAAAGTTGCTAGTCCGGGAAAGTGACTCCGGGACACAGGCTAGGTATCTCTACACGACCGACCTCTCGCTCAGCGAGGAGGAGATCGAGGAGGCTTGGAGGATGAGGTGGGAGATTGAGGAGCTTCACAAGGACGTCAAGGCCTTGGGACTGGAGGACTCCTCGTTCTGGACGGTAGACCCAAAATCACCTCCTTAAAAATAAATCTATAGTGTAAATAAGTGTTTTCACTAGATTAATTGTAAAATTCTCTGGATTGAATAAATCTGGAAAAAATAAAAGAATTA
>NZ_JBBHKR010000023.1:0-5773 GCF_037389425.1 Stygiolobus sp. CP850M | reverse complement strand
GGATGCATAATCCCACTTACGATGACGTTTGTACAGGCTTAACAGGACATGCGGAAGTAGTCCAAATAACTTTCGACCCCTCTGTCATAAGCTATAGAGAACTCTTAGAGATCTTTTTTGATATCCATGATCCTACAACTCCTAACAGACAGGGGAATGATGTAGGTCCTCAGTATCGATCTATTATACTTTACCACAACGAGGAACAACGTAAGATGGCAGAAGAAGTTATCAAAGAAGTAGAGAAAAAACTCGGTAAAAAAGTAGTAACAGAATTAAAGCCATTTGACGCCTTTTATGAGGCTGAAGAATACCATCATAAATACTTCGAAAAACACCCTAATCAACCATACTGTAAGTTAGTTATAAGCCCACAAGTGAAGAAGTTTATGGCTCACTTTCCAGATAAAGTATCGCTAACCGCAAAGCCCTAAATTGAAAGAGTAACCAACTAGACGGTGTTTTTTAATTTAGGTAACAAGCTAAATTTCTATGGCGATAATTTTTAATCTCAGATGGTAGAAACTCTGAATTTAAGTGTAAACATTCTGAAAAATGAATTTGATTTTGTGGTATAATTATAAATGTTACATAGGTTTATCTTTTATGTATGTATGTGGAATTTGAAGTTAGTTGGATAGAATTATTATGAAAAACATAGTTTTAGCCCCCTTGTAATAATACTGTCCTTAATAGCCGTGATCGTAGCGGGAATATCTAACTCTAACTTCTGTAGGCTTTTTCATCTCTATGCCCGTTTGTCCCTACACTTTCATTTCAATCATTTTATGTTCATTCATGGTCGAGTGTAGGGACTTAGCCCTCAACCACCTACTTAAGGTAGGTGAGTCATGGGACTCCTTCGAGCCCAACGGCACGGGGCTCACATCTCCACAATCACTCCCACCTTTTGGACATAGTCCACATTGGTGTGAGAGATCATCATTTATCAACGAAAATCCGTTATAAACAGATATAAAAAGATCTCTGTTAACGTGAAAAAGGATTCAGCCCAGATGTGGATGGGTTTCCCGAAAGGTCGGCAGGACTTTTCACTGCGAGAGGTGCGGGTTCACTCTGGATAGGCAATTGAACGCATCTCTAAACATATACCTCAGGATGTGCGGGTTTCCCCACCTCTTTTTTACTCCCACCGGGAGTAGGTGGGTCGGGGTTATCCCGCTAAAGGGGCGGAGGGGTATGAGTGGGGTAATGCCCCGTGACTCTGGTGAAGCCCAAGGGCTGAGAATTAAATACAAATTTATGAAAATTCAATGAAGCTCAAACTTGGACTTAGCAATAAAAATTCTTCTATTAGTTTGTTCATCAATATTCTTCTTCTACAGTGCAGTATATTTAATGCTATTTGAGCTAAATGTTATCATTATTACAACTATTATTCCTAGTGAGATAATATACGAAAAGAGAAAATTTTTAAATACGTTTCCTAAATCTTTTAATGTGGTTTGCGAGAAGTGGGAATTGAAATTCATGATGAAGAAAGTTAAGGAAGCTAGAGATTTGGCTAGATTTGTTGCTAGAGAATTCTCCAATTTGGAATATCTCACGTTAATTGTCGATAAACTTGAATTGATAAAAGAAAATCCTGTTAAATACTCCAGAGAGAAATTAGGAAAAGATGTGTACGGTAATCCAATGTTTTCCTTAGAAGTAACTGGAGATATAAGGATACTTTACAGTGTGGACTCAAAAAATAGTTTTCATTTGGGAGATCGGGTCTCACAAGGACGTTTACGGTCAGGATTAAGCTCACAATAAGCCTTGATCAACATCTTCCTAAACTCTTCTAAATCCTCCTTACTTTCAATTACTAAGTAACCTTCTCTCTTTTCATCCTTATCTTCAATTCTCACAAATGTATATTTGCTACTAGGCATTAAAAAAGGATATGCTGATTACTCTCATTGAATTTTGAAAAAATTGAGCAAAGAATGAGGTTGGATCCTAACGTTAAACTTACGCCTCAATTAACAAGGTTAAGGTGGTAGTGGAGTCTTTTCCACCACTAAATCCTAACTCCCATGGCAAACTTTCATCAAATTCCTTAGAAATTTTTACTAGAAATTCTACAGTGTATTTTAGTTTTTGTTCCAAATTCACAAGAGACTCTACCTGCATACAGGTTAAAAAATTCGATACTTACCATTTAATAATGGTCTAAGCTTATCATGAGCATCTTTATAACCGTCTATTGTCACCTGAAATATCTTTACACCTTTTTCTAACCAAGATCTTGAATTTCACTATATCTAAGAGGTAACCATTAGTTATAATCTCACCAACTATATCTATTATATACATTTTAGCTATCGAATTAGTGAAATCCTTAGTATCTATAATAGTTTTAAAATCTAGTAACGGCTCTCCTCCATACCATCTGATATGAACTTTTCTGAAAAAGCCAGTTTTAATATTATTTTCTAAAAATAATTTTATTCTTTTTGTCATCCCTGATGTAGTTATTATATTTTTAAAATTTTATAATGGTCATTCTCACAATAGTACACACATCTAAAATTACACCAACTAGATGGAATGATAGTTATCGAAAAATTTTCTTATCTTGTATTTTTTCTATCATCCCACTCACCTAACTTACATATATGTGTTATTAGGGGTCGGACTTTCATTGAGGCTTCATGAATTTGTATCCAACCTCTCGTCCTCATTCCCCTTATTTCCCTCCCCATGCCGTCTACGGTAGTTAAACCACTCCCTTCAAGGACATGGGGAGCCTCATCAAACCCATCCTCCCCCTCACATTGCTCATCGAGTTCACTGTAGGGCTCTCTTCTACACGTCAACATTAAAGGAAAAAGTTTATAAATTTTCGTTAAGGGATAGCTAGTAATGTTAAATAATTTAAATGACATAAAATTCACGGTTTATCGGAAACTGTTGACGACGGCAAACCCTAGTAGTAGTTATTACCAGTAGTTGAATTTTTCTTATTAAAATGAGAGTTTATTTGGAAATTCTCTATGTGGTTTAAATTTCTTTGCCAAACATTTAGTTAATGTCGACATTTTCCACGGAAATCACGACAGCCCTCGGAACCTTATTAGTTTCTATTCTGATCTATTTGCTCACAACCTTTATCCAACAAAGGACCAAGAAAAATAATACGTTAAGATTAATAGGAACAGTTTACGGTCCCGTACGTTACTTCATAGAAGTAAGGTACATAGGTACGGTATCTAATGTGTTATTTTTGACATTCATGTTTCTCTTCATTCTTTCATTACTTCTAGACTTCATCTTAGGTAGTGATTCAGGCTACCTCATAAAAATAATAATTTTTATCTTCTTAATATCGGGAATGTTGTTATACTACGTTTATTTTAATTTCTTGGTTAAAAGAGACCAAATAATAAGGGAGCTCATAGATGAGAGTTCTGCTTATAGCACGGTAGATATAGATAGCCAAACCCTAAGGTGGAAGGCGTTATACTGGGGGACTTTAGTCTTGGCAGAAAGGTACTTCTTATTGATCTTTATTGCAGTAGTCTCAATAACCTCAGCCTTATCCTTTCTAAACAAGGGCTTTACAGTCTTGGGTGCCGTACTAATCGTAGTTTATATAATATCATTCTTTCTATCGTTAGGTTTAGCGATGTTTTTGCGTTTTATTTCTCTCAGATCAAACAATAAGAGACTAAAAGTTTCCTTCTTTGATACTAGCGACGAGATAGAATCCAGATCGTTCAATCTCATAAAGGAACCTTCTCTTTGTTTATGCATAGTAGACGATCATGGAAACAAGCACTGTGGGAGTCTGGAGGGAATCACTTATAATGTACTAATTAGAGATATGGGCGGAATCCTAGTTGGTATCCCCTATGACCATGTATACAGAGTGGAAGAATGCAAGGTTAAAGATGATAATACCGGATCCACTCTTCAACCTTATCTTTGATCTTACTCTTTTCAGCGTACTCTGGATAATACTTATAAACATATGCTATTAAATATGAGAGTGCGTCGTCCTTATGTCTTTGGATAATTTCCATAGCTCTCTTCAGTTTATTCTCGTCCTCATCTTTTAACTGCTCCAGCAACTTCTTCGCATCTTGCTTACCTTTTTCTGTTAAATAATACTTAGATACACCATCGTTATCCCAGACGTAGACCAGCTTTCCCTCTTTCTCTAGTTCATCCACAGCCTTCATAAGCTCCTTAGAGTATGGACCATAATTATTTGCTTCAAATTTTACCCAGTTAAAGACCTCTTGGTTTACTAAGAAAGCAAGCTTCTGCATCCTTGTATCTGTGTCTATATGTCCATCAGCCAATCCTAGGACTAGGAGGACAAGCTTCTTTGCAGTTTCTGAGACCATATTTATACCTTCTGTATATGCCTTTTATTCTTTTATGCAACGTTCGATTTCATTTGAACAGCCCTACTCTTCAATTTGGTGTAACAATAGTATATCAAAACGATCTTTCACGGTAAACTCCCCAGTTTAATTTCAAAATCTTTCTTCTACTTTATCAAAAATTGTTTACAATAAACTCCCCAATCTACTGAAATAAAATTGTAAAAAAAGTTTCTGGACCAGTACTATTTTCATTTTATTTCTTTTATTAGTATAAAACTCTAAAACACGTGAACAGAAATAAATTACAATTATCAAGACAGTGAACAGATATTTTTACTAAAATAACGTGTTTTATAAAGAGAAATTTCTAGGGTAAGGGACAAAATTAACGACGTGAACAGAAATAGGCTAAGTTTTGCACGTGTATAATATACTGTAAAAGGAACTATATCTAATATATATAATATAAGGAACTACTAGGATAAAGTACTGCAAATTAATTTTTTGTTATAATATATGGGATTGAATTTTTCTTAGCAAACTGGGGAGTTTATACAATTATTCTCACGTCGTAGATTTAACGTTAGGATCTAGCCTCATTCTTTGCTTAATTTTTCAAAATTGGATGAGAAGAAAAGCTTAATAGTTGAAAAGATAAGTAATGAATTAGGGATGAGGGGTCAGGTCAGACCCACGGCGTCCTATCATAGGTCAACTCGTGTCGTGTTCATCATCCCCTCATCCCCGATTTCTACTTCTGTTAAAACATATTTTAAAACTTTTTTGTTTTTATCTTCGCCCTTTTATTATCACAATATGAATATTATAACAGTTCTTTTATTTCATTATTTTCTTTTTCTTCACAAAGGAAGGGGTTAAGGGGGCGGAAAGCCTCGCCTCTCTGCGGTAGACCCAAAATCACCTCCTTGAAAATAAATCTATAGTGTAAATAAGTGTTTCCACTAGATTAATTGTAAAATTCTCCGGATTGAATAAATCGGGATATAAAAGAATTAATAATAATCTAAACTCCTCTCTCCCCACCTCCCCCTTGAATACTGTATATAAGGAGTAGAGTACAAGGGCAAGAACGAAGATCAACGTGCGGAAAACAAACTTAGTAGAACTAGTAAATGGAAGAAAAGCCTTAATGTTCCTATAAGAGGATTCTATGGGACCCCTCACCTTATTGTACAAATCCAACACTTCCCTCTTGGGCAGATCGAGGTTAGTAGCCCTAGCAAAATAAACAAGCCTCTTCTTCTTTCTCCTAACCTTCTCTCTACTGTACACGAGGAGCCTGAACTTAACTTGCTCATCCTTCCTATGCCTCTTACTATTAGTCTTATAATCACCATCAAACTCCTCATAAACCTTAACGTCACCAACCGGGACAGCAATTATGTACTTAAACTGTGAAATGAAGTTGAGCA
>NZ_JBBHKR010000022.1:0-5298 GCF_037389425.1 Stygiolobus sp. CP850M | reverse complement strand
GTGGATGGGCTGAATATGCATCACTAGAGGAGAAGTATGTGTTTAAACTACCAGAAGATTACAGTTGGGAATTAGCTTCAAGCTTAACTGTTGCCGGATTAACAGCATATCATTCCTTAAAAGAAGCAGATTTAAAACCATCTCAGACTGTAGTCGTTTTTGGTGCTTCGGGAAATACGGGAATGTTCATTGTACAGTTAGCTAAAAAGTTCGGAGCTAAGGTTATAACCGTAACTAGCAAACCCTGGCTGAAAGATTTTGGTGCTGACTTAATTGTCGACTATGAGGAAGTTGAGGAGAAAGTTAGAGAGTTTACAAATGGAAAAATGGCTGATGTTGTAATAAACTCTTTAGGAGAAAAATTTTGGGACAAGAGCCTTGCTGTGGTAGGAGTTAAGGGTAAGATAGTTACCTTCGGAACACTAATAGGTGCCGAAGTTAAGATCAACCTTAACCAAATATATTCTAAGCACATTAGTATACTAGGTGTTAATAGGGGTAATAGAAAGGATTTCTTAGAATTACTAGATCTATGCAGGGATTGTAAAGTGAAGATCTGGAAAAAGTTTAAACTTCAAGATGGTGTAGAAGCTTTAAAGGAACTGTTCTCGCCAAGCAGAGACGGACGAATATTAATATCTACGAACTAGATAACTATAAAAACGTTACATAAATAATTAAAGTTTTTATTCAGAAAGTTTTTGAACATCAAGAATATAAATAATTAAATTATTAGGTTTTAAAAAATAATTACATTAATTTATATATAAGTAAAGAGTACGCTTTAACATTCTCTATTGTTGTTACAAACTAAGGTTAAAAGGAGTGTGTTAGTCATACTATTACTTCGTTTCTATTTATTCCCTCCAAACTCCATTATCCTTTTAGCTAATTTATAGTGTACATAATCTATTAATGAAAGTGTAGGGACAAACGGTAGGCCAGAGGACGGGTTCAGGATCTCGCTGAGGTTCAGCGGCGGTATCATCTGAACAGTATTAGGGCTACCAGAAACTGTTTAAAACTGACTTATTCTGCATTCGCTGAAGTTTCAGTTTGGTGAACTACGAACGTTTATAAAATTAGGGAGTTTGTAGAGGCCTAGTCATTTACGGCGGGAATGGATAATTTATTAATGAGTCATTTACTTAGCTTAACTATTCTGATAGTTCTGGAAGTTTCGTGTGTATATCCGTTTCTAATGATGTTCTCATTACTCTCTACCCGGACTCGTTTTGGTCTGAGGATTAGTATAATTTAATTTATTGTGTAGTTTCATTGGTAAGAGGTAGATGAGAAGTCAGGGTTTATTGACCGCTTATACAACCAAAAAAGAAGGATCAATGCACGTATGGATTAAGCGTTATTACTGAGCACTTCTTCCAGATAATCAATCCCTACTTTGTCTAGGCTCTTTATCCAATCGATGAACTTTTTCGCGTTTTCTCCTTCGAATACAGCACCGTGTTGCGGAGCTATGACACTAATGTCCAGTCCTTGAATCTGCTTTAACCACAGTTCTATCGCTTTCTTATTAGCCATATATACTCTGTGAAAGCCCTCCATGTACTTCTTGTGCTCGTCGAAGTTATCAACCATTATGTACCATGTATCTTTGGGGTAAACCGCTGCTCCGAGATCCCCAGAGAAGTAAACTTTGGTTATTGGATCGTAAAGGTGGAAGTTGCCAGGGGAATGTAGGAAATGAGCGGGAACTATCCTTAAATCGTCCCCGTTCAGTTTAATCCGCATCCCTTGTAGGGGTATTCTTATTACGTTCATCTTTATGTCGACTCCGACATGCGGTAAGAACCTATCCCATAGGTCTGATACCAGTATTTTCGCGTTGGGGCAATATGTCAACCATAATGAGAGTCCGGAAATTATGTCTGGATCTTCATGAGATAGAAATATGTATTCGATGTCTTCAGGTCTGATGAACTTCTGCATTGTAGTATAAACTCTTTCGAAAACTAATGGTCCTCCGGGGTCCAATACTACACCTTTATCTTTTACGATAAGCAAATATTGGTTCGTTATTATTCCCTTCTCCATTTCTGCTTGATCTATTGATAGCCAAATGAACTTGTTTCCTTTTTCTTCAGCCAATACGATTGGGTCTATCATGCCTAAATCACCATCTCGGGCCTTAACAGACTTGTATAAACGGAGACGTTAAATAATCCTTTAAGTTTCGATAGAGCTTCCTCGGAATAGAATTCCTTGCCAGAAATTTTTATGTACACTCCTTTGAGCTCTCCGTTAACGAACAGTAAACGAAAAACCGTTTCGTCGTTAAACCCTAATATGTAAATTACTGGGTAGCGCGAGAACTTACGCAGGGTTTCTTCGATGAAGAGACTAATGTCATTTTTACTAAGATCTAATTTATCGGAGTATACTAACATAGAAGTGGAAACGAGCTTTGCAATATAAGATAGGGAGGATAACTTTGAAGAAATAGTTTCACTTGTCTTACTTACCATCTTTTGCTCTAGGTATTTTGTCTTTAAATTTATCAAAAATTCCTTGAGATATTTGTCCTTTAGGTTTTCGTACTTCCCAGAATGTATAAGGTTCAGTAGTAGGCGTTTTTTATATTTATTTAATGTTACAAGTAAGGTTAAAGAAGAGTCTTTGTTTTCGAATTTATATTCTACATATCCTTCCCCAAGGGTGCTAGTGAGCTCGTATTCCAAAGTCTTTTCTAAGAATAGGAACCTCTTGATCCTGAGCTTTACTTTTTTCTCCGTGAAGCCAACTAAGTTAGGAATGCTGTCAATTACGTTCTTCTTGTCGTAAAACCAAGTAATGCCAGACTCCCCATCATTTATCTCTATTTCTTCAGCCAAGCTGGTAGTCATAATTTATAATTATAAAATCCCCGTATATAAAATTTTCTCTCTTTAGATAATAATTTAAGTTTATATAATAAGAACGAACCACAAAACTTCGCTCCTTCTAGGGGCGAAAGGGAAAGTCAGCATTCTAAGATCCCGCACCGGTCAACGACTATGCCAAGCTTTTCGCCTGCCTATTCACCCGAGTATTTTGTCTTGCTTAATCCGTGCTGGGCTTTGCTGTCCTCCCTCTTGGTTATGTCTTCAAGCTAAGCTTAGCCTGGATCTTTGCAGGACCATTCCGTGCCGGGTTATGCATTACGTCCCAAGCTTCACAACTTGAATGGTCACGACTTTAGGAGTTGAGAAGGGAGAAGAAGGGTGAGGTAAGCGTGGCGGCGGGAAGCGAATGTGATATGTTCTCCAGTAAGAGCTGAATCCTTGAGTAGTATTAACGAGTACACATTTTTCGAGCCTCAACACCAAGACTTCATCCAAATTAACCGCCTGACTTCCTTATATAAAACATATTAGTCAGATCTGGGTAATACAGATCTGACTGGGGTGTAGGCCGTTGACTTCCTTGGGCTTAAAGCCCGGTGGGGAGCTTGGCCGCCTCCAACTCGGACCGGAAGTTGGGCAAAAAGCCCGAATAAAACATAAGGGTGAGTGTAAGTGGAGGCCCCCAGTTCGGGAATAGATGTATCAAAAGATAAATTAGTTGTACTAAAATAAGCAGTTTAACATTAGTGAGTAAAGCAGGTTTCATGGCGTAAGTAGTGTGGACTATGCTCGATTTTTAAGGAAAGTTTTTATACCGGAAGCTCTCCGCCAGCGAGGATTCCCTCCTCATCGATTCGGGTTTACATCTCTCATTTGAGGGGCAGTCGAGAGGGTCAGAGACCCCCTCCCATTAAGATTCATGATTGCGATAACGTCATGATCGTTCTCATAACCACATGAACACTTAAACCAACGGTGGGAAACCTCGATCATCCTTTGACCGCATTTTAGGCAAGAGACTGAAGAGTATCTAGGAAAACGTCCTTTTCTAGAATCGTTATACCAAGCCTTGTACACTGAGAGGGCATCACGGTAACAATCCTCAGCAACCTTTGAAGGTAGGTTGTACCCTTCTCTTAACCTCGTGTACAACCCCTTGTGGGTTGTTGAAATCACTCCCTTCTCTTCCGGGTTTGGAACATTTTCTCTCAGCCAAAATAAGATGAAACGTATTGCCTTAACGTAGTTGTTCACGAGGGCTAGGAGGGAGTTTGAGAGGGCGTTCTCCATTGAATCTGTAGCTCTGATCGCTTTATTACCCTTCCCCCAGCCATTGAGGAAATTTTGACAAAGAGGTATTTAAACACGGGGCTATCAATCCCCGCTGGCGAGGTTTTCCGCCCCCTTAACCCCTTTCTTTGTAAACAATCCAACTGGCAGAAAAGAACGTCGGAATCGCCGAGGTTAGAGAGATAATTAACACGTTTCGGATGGGCTTCACATAACTAAGTCCTTATAAAGGATTTAAATGTTATGTGAGTGGTTCGTGCAATATAAGTCACTAAGGTTTTCTGAGCTGAAGTGCGTAGTGCTTTAATTTACACTTAATCTAGAATAGGAAAGAAATAAGATAACAAACCCTTTCTACGAAGTTACAAAAATTAGGATTCAAGGTACGAGAAACTCACCTAAGGAATGGTTAGCCCTACATTTAAATACATCTTTTCGCAGACATCTATCGGTAACTTCTATCTCCTTCCTTTTACCATTTACACTCATATTAACCCCTAATTGTAATATGAATTAGTTAGATAGAAACTTTTGTCAGCCGGGTAATAACAGTTTAAAGTCTTAAAAGATTTAAAAAAAGAAAATTACTCCCTTATTACCTCTGTTTCCTTTGAAGATTCCTCTAATGGTTTCCCTTTACTTTCTGGTATGAAAAACCAAGTGACTATTGCGGCTACTAAAGCTACGATGCTTAGAAAAGTTACGGCAAAACCTTCACCATATGCGTTGAAGAGGTAGGGGAATACGAAAGACGTTAATGCTGCACCAATTCTCCCAGCAGCTACTGTCATTGCTTGTACAACTCCCCTAACTTTCGTAGGTGCTAATTCAACTCCTAACATTCCAGATGCGCTTATTGACCCTGGACCAGTTTGCGAAAAGAACAGGCTTAAGCCATAAAGTATAAGAGCACCTACAGCTGGTAAATAAGCTTTTAATGCCGAGAATAACAATAGGGAGGCAAACATTCCTAAGAATCCCATTGTTTGCATTGGTTTTCTACCGATTTTGTCTATTGTCCTAATGGCTACTAACCCACCAGGAACTACAAAGGCGAACTCAACTATGAACTGAAATATTGATGAATTATTTATCCCAAGGCTTTTAGCTATACTGCTAGGCCCGAAGACTATGCCAGAATAAGACACTATGTCGAATAGGAACC
>NZ_JBBHKR010000021.1:0-4731 GCF_037389425.1 Stygiolobus sp. CP850M | reverse complement strand
CGCAAGTGATTTTTACCCTACCGAACCCGTTTTTCCTCGAACTCCCTATGCCTTTGGCGATAGCGTTTTCTATCACCCTGAAGATACTCTCATCTCGTTTCAGCAACTCATAACGTAGGGTACCTAACATTCCAACCACCTCCTTCCCCGCATAGATTACAGTGGCATACCTCATCTTAGAAGGCTCTTCCCTTACTTTCTCTTCTATTTCTGTTATCATTTCTTTATATTCTTCACGATTAAGCTTGAAGTGGTCCATGAAGTTAACCGCAAAGACAAAGGAAAACAAGTTCGTAAAGCGTTTCTTCTTTGACTTAATGATCGGGTCTATGATTAAGGCAGGAGTTAAGATTTCTACCGTGAACTTCCTGTCGCAGTTGAAATTCACCGGGTTGAGCTTGACGTCAACTATTTTCCACTCAGTGTTGAACACTACCTTGTTTTCGAGTTGCGTGAGGGCGACTATTACGTCCTCATACCTACCGCCTACTTCGAAGGAATAAACGTTGCCTCCCTCGACCTCCATGAAGTAAGGCAAAGAAGAGTACTTGACTAGATACAAGCCCCCTTTCTTTAAGGGGGATATGGTCACGTTATTGTTTCTAATTAACGTTTTCCCTACTTTTGAGGTGAATGGCGGTATAATGGCTGAGGAAGTTGGGGTAACGTACACTTCTCCGACTAAATATGTCAAAAAATCACCACCCTCCCAAATACCTGTAAATGAGTCGGGCTAGTTTCTTGTCTAATATATACGAATTACACACCCTTATCTTGTATATCCAAATTCTATCGATAATTATCGGTATCTTTTTATCTGAACGTTTACTAGATGTAATTTCATATTCTCCCAATACGGCTACGGGAAACACTTCGTCAACCATATTTGCTAAGATTAGAGCAGACGAATTCCTTAGTGCTTGCAACGCAGCAAAACTAATTAGGCAATTAGATCTTCGCTTACTCTTGTTTTGTATAGACTTGGATAGTGTGGTTTTAATTTCTAGTAGGTATTTTGCCTTCTTAGGATTATTAGGGTCAATTACTACCCCATCAGGATAGAAATGTTTGCCGTCAAATTCTATTTCTAGATTTTGGATAGTATGGTACTTTTGCGTGAGTATTGATTTTACGGCGTTTTCAGCAGATATTAAGTAGCCGTTAGCTCCGTTAGAATTTCTGAATATCCTAACACATTCAGGCAAGTATTTTGAGAATATTACATTTAGTTTGCTCTTCTTTACTTGAACTAATTCAGCAGAGTATATCTGATTATAGTCTGGTCTTATAACTTCCCCTTTTTCTAGAAATATTCTTATATCGTTGATAAAGATCTCTATTCTTGATGAAGGGTTCATCTATAAATCCCCCTTAGCTAGAGACTGTTAGAAGTCGGCTCTGTCCTTGTCTGTGAACGTTCTCTTGTATAATTACTTGGCTTTTTATGAGAAACAACAAACTCGTAAAAAAAGGAGATAGAGTGTTTTTAACTTGGAGTGTTATATACGATAATTCCATTGTTTCACCCTAATATATTTTTAAATCAATCAGCTTTTAAATTTTTCTCTGCTATTTCTTTGGCTTGAAAGTGATGTATTTGACGGTTTTGTCAGCAGTAGAATAAACCACATCTATTTTATCTCTACACATTAAATCTATATGGGGTTTATTTTTACAACTATTGTGCTTTCTTTTTTAAGTTTTATTATTTTGTTAAAGTTTACATCTACGAAGTTTTCTACCTATTTGGAAAAAGAGTATGTACTATTTTAATTTAGGCGATGTAATTCTCCTATTTCAGTTCTACAAATTAAGTCTTTAACGGGGAGTAAAAAAGAAGTCATTGAGGGAATTTGTAGGAAAAACAATGGATATATCGTATATGACAGTTTTCTTTCTATCAATTCATTATAGGTTATGAAACCTTTTCCTAAACTTATTATTAAGATTTACTTTAACCTAAGCCGTTAATAGCCACGCAACCTCCGTGAAAGAAGTTCGGGGAATTATCAGACACCGGTGTGATAGAAACTGACTTATCAAATGTTTCCTAATGTTATTTTCATTGACAGAGCCCACTTAAGCAGGATCAACAAAGTCCGTGGAGGGTTATAAATAGCGTGGTATTATGAACGCGGGATCGGAGCAATGATCAGTCCCCGTACTTTTTAAGGTAATAGGTGGCTAAAGGAATCACAAGCCTAATACCTTAGTCTTTATAAGGAGTTTGGGCAAAATCCGGTGAGTCAAGACTGGTACTATGATATTAAAAAAGCTTAATGGTTTTGCTACCCCACCCTTATTTCTCATCAACGTCATTTAACATCAAATTTTGCAAAATGAAAATTTAAGGCTTCACGTGTGGATTATAAGACTAAGTCTTTCCATGAATACAAGTTACACAATTTTTAATTAAGGTATATGAGATGCATAAGATGTTAATATGAGTGAGATAGTTGTAGGGAAGGACGACGAGCACTACGTTAGGATCTCAACTCGCCTTGATGAGGTTCACCACTGGAAGGCTTTAGCCGAGAACCTACAGAAGAAGTATCCAGAGAGATGGAGGGTGAATAAGAGGACCTTGTGTAGAGCCCGTTCTTTTCACCAAAAGGCTAGGAGAGTCATGGAGGATTTTGCTAGGAAGGTTGGGAAGTGGGTTGTTGAAATCGCTGAAGATTTCGGTTCTAATGTTATTAAGTTGGAGAACCTAAGGAATCTCATTAAGAATGTTGATAAACTACCAAGTGAGTTTCACGATAAGTTGCATCTGATGCAGTATCGTAGGATTCAGTATTGGATTGAGTGGCAAGCTAAGAAGCACGATATTCTAGTTCAATATGTTAGTCCTAGTTATTCTTCAGTTTCTTGCCCTAAGTGCGATAAAAGGATGGTTGAGGTTTCCCATCGTTAGTTTAAGTGTTCTAGTGGTTATGAGAATGATCGTGATGTAATTGCTGTAGTTAATCTAAATGGGGGTCTCTGACCCTCTCGACTACACCTCAGATGAGGGATGTAAGCCCGAACCCATGATGGAAACCCTCACTGGCGGGTAGGAAGTCAGTCTCATGTCGTAGATTTAACGTTAGGATCCAACCTCATTCTTTGCTCAACTTTTCAAAATTTAATGAGAAGAAAAGCTTAATAGTTGAAAAGATAAATAATGAATTAGGGATGAGGGGGTCAGGTCAGCTGCCGTGCAACCTATCATAGGTCAATTCTGACCCTGCTCATCATCCCCTCATCCCCAATTTCTACTTCAGTAAAAACAGATTTAAAAACTTTTTTGTTTTTATCTTCGCCCTTTTATTATCACAATATGAATATTATAACAGTTCTTTTATTTTATTATTTTCTTTATCTCCATATTAACTAACTATCTTTTATAAATTTAGGGGTAGCTTATGATAAGAAAGTTTAAAACTACAGAATCAGATATATCAGCGGGTTCAGCGGGCCACGCTTTCATCACCGCTCAGAGTGACCCTCGCCCGAGGGTCACTCACCCCGCTTCATCAGCCATTTCTAGTTCTGTAAGACACATTTAAAAACTTTTCTGTTTTTATCTTTATCTTTTTATTATCTCTATGTGAATATTATAACAGTTCTTTTATTTCATTATTTTCTATACTTTAAGATAAACTAACTATCTTTAATTTCATACTAAAAGAGATAAACTATCTCTCATTTTACTATTTTTTGTGTATGAAACTAAATTTTACAATATATTATTTCTCTATGCAGAGACTATTATATTAATGCTCTTTTTAGAGAGCAGTTATTCATTATTGTATTATAGAGGAGTCGTACAGTCTAAAATTCGGAATGGAGTTGAAGAGGGGTAGAACACAATCTCTTGCTTCTAAACACGGTAGAAAGGGGAAATTGCTGACGAGAAAGTACTCCCACCGTGAAAGGAATCATATGCTAGATTATGTTCACAAGTTCATGAACAAACTGTTGGGAATGTATCCTCTCACTATGTTTGTTATCGAGAAGTTGAATAAAAAAGAGATGTTCCAAAATGCGAGTAATAGATTGTCTAAGAAGATTTCGAGGACCGTGTGGAGGACTATACACCGTGTGCTTAAGTACAAGGCTCCCTTATACGGTTCCTTCTTGAAGGAGGTTAACCCTTACCCCACTTCTAAGTCCTGCCCTAGATGTGGATGGGTTTCCCGAAAGGTCGGCTGGACTTTTCACTGCGAGAGGTGTGGGTTCGCTTTAGATAGGCAATTGAACGCATATCTCAATATTTACCTCAGGATGTGCGGGTTTCCCCACATCCGTATAGGGTGTGGGTCGGGGTTATTCCGCTAAAGGGGCTGAGGGGTATGAATGGGTTTTCCCGTGACTATGGTGAATCCCAAAGCTTGAGAATTAAATACAAATTTATGAAAATTCAATGAAGCCCAAACCCCTAGGAGAATGTTTCCAAAAGATGGTATGTCAATTCACAGTACCCCTACTGAAATTAACAAGAAGCGTAAGCTTTGAGCGGAGCCCGGCTCAAAACGTATTCTAGTATATATATTTTTCGTGTGTATTACATCTTTGTACCTTCCTTAATGTTACAAAGTGTTAGGAAAATTCTTTCACGTCTAACACGCCTAACACTACATTAGTTAAATAAACCTAAAGTTTATTAATGTATAATTAGATAGAATTCTTCATGGCTCAAGTTGCTAAGACAAGCACGGACTTGTTGGACATAGCCACTAAGATAGCGAT
>NZ_JBBHKR010000020.1:0-31184 GCF_037389425.1 Stygiolobus sp. CP850M | reverse complement strand
TTATCAAGTTTCATCTCCCACTGGTAATACCAGCTCTCCTAACCTTAAATTTTTCCTATTAATTTCTAATTTTTCTATTATGTAAATAATTTGCTGAGATAATTTTTGTGAAATGATTTTTTGGGGTCTACCGAATATATGGAGAAGATTATCTAAAGATCATAAATCAGACTAAGGTTAATCTCAACATTCATCACCCTACTGATTTAAGAGCAGAGGGGTTTGGGCTTCATAGGATTTCATAATATTTAATATCAATCCTCAGCCGTTGGGCTTCACTGGAGTCACGGGGCATTGCCCCGCTCATACCCCTCCGCCCCTTTAGCGGGATAACCCCGACCCACCTACTCCCAGTGGGAGTAAAAAAGAGGTGGGGAAACCCGCACATCTTGAGGTATATGTTTAGAGATGCGTTCAGTTGCCTATCCAGAGTGAACCCACACCTCTCGCAGTGAAAAGTCCTGCCGACCTTTCGGGAAACCCATCCACATCTGGGGCAGGACTTGGAAGTGAGATGTGGGTTAACCTCCTTCAAGAAGGAACCGTAAAGGGGAGCCTTGTACTTTAGCACGCGGTGAATTGTCCTCCACACAGTCCTTGAAATTCTCTTAGACAGCTTGTCGTTGGCATCTCTAAACATCTCTTGTTTATTCAACTTCTCAACAGCAAACATAGTGAGAGGATACATTTCCAGCAACTTGTTCACGAACTTGTGAACGTAATG
Source organism: Stygiolobus sp. CP850M (assembly GCF_037389425.1). Classification (NCBI taxonomy): domain Archaea; kingdom Thermoproteati; phylum Thermoproteota; class Thermoprotei; order Sulfolobales; family Sulfolobaceae; genus Stygiolobus; species Stygiolobus sp. CP850M. Next base: position 30,460 of record NZ_JBBHKR010000020.1, on the reverse strand, counting down.
TAACACGCGGTTCCTCTCCCTATGAGAATACTTCTCCATTAACACCTTCCCCTTCCTACCGTGCTTTGAAGCAAAAGATTGTATTTTACTCCTCTTCAACTCCATACCGAATTTTAGACTGTACAACTCCTTCAAAGAGAAAGTGACGAACTTATCACCATCATAAGCGTCTAATGTGTAAAGATTACTATCAATAGATAGAAAGTCAAGGGGAGTAAACCAAGGTAATTTATAACGGAATGGTAGGTGAACTTTATCCTCCTTAATTATGGGCTCACCCAACTCAAGCCCTTCAACCCTCCTTGAAAACCATTTGTGAGACCAAGAGAAGGTGACGTATTCGAAAGGTCTTACTGTAATCCTAACTTCTTCGCCCTCAACTTTCCTAAGTGTCGACTTTACCCTAACGTAAACCTTCTTCAATCTAGGTTTCCTCAATGACGCTTGCCCTTTTTCAGCCCTCCTCTTCCAACCCCTCAATATCGAGTAAGCGTCGCTTATTGCCTTGTCCACGTAGTGGGAAGCTAGATTGTTAATCTTTTCAAGCTCGTCTCTGAATACCTTGTAAACCTCCTTTTTCTTAGGCAGGGTTATTTTGATCTTAGTGGCTTTCTTACCTTTCTTTACTTCCTTCCTCTCTATCCTAGTTCTATCCCATAACCAGTCTAAAGCTTTGTGTAGAAGGATCTTGTAGTTTTCTAATAATATCTTGCTCTCCTCCTTCTTATTATTCTTCAGAGAGTACGTTAGGTAGACGTATTCCTCCTCTGGTTGAAAGTCATTAAGCCTTAAGTTCTTCGACACATTTCTTCACCTTCTCGTATTTGTGACTCCTTATTTCGTACAACTTTCCACTAAAGGAGACTAGTATAGAGATTAAGTCTTCTATTAACTCTTGTTCTGGTGTTTTGTCCTCCCTGTTTAGAACGACTATCTCGCAGTTGTGTGCTTTGCATACTTCTTCAATTATCTCGAAACCAAACCTTACTAGTCTGTCTGGGTAGGCTATGACAACTTTCGATACTTCGTTGTTTAGTATCATCCTCAACAACTTGAGGAACCCTTTCCTCTTCATGTTTAATGAAGATCCGACGTCTGTTATCACTTGGTCGTAATCCTTAACGTTCTCCTCCAAGTATTTTACTTGGTTTATTAAGTCGTCTTTCTGTGTGTTTGATGATACTCTTGCGTAAAGGATCACTTTCCTCTTTCTAACAATCCCCATCAGTCTTTCGACGTCTTCTTCCTTGAACCTCCACTTCCCAGTTTCTAGTATCACGGGTTTTATGTACCCTTTCTTAACATATTCTCTGAGTGTTGCGTATGAAATTCCTAGGCGTTGGCACACTTCTTTAGGTCTTAACATTGTATAAAATTTTATGATGAAATAATATAAACTTTAAGGTTTATCCGAAACTGCTCTTAAACGGCGTATAATATGTGAGTTTTTGAAATTGCGGGATGTTCTGGGTTTATATTGAGGGAAGAAGGAGCACTTTGGAAAGTATTTTTAAAATATAGAGATGTATTCCAATCTAGATGAACTTGATGAAAAGATAGAATATTATGTTGATGATGATAAAGTTAGAGAAGAGATTGACTATAATCTTCAGCAACAACGTGTAAGTAGAGTTCGGCCTTCATCGTGACTATTAATCACTCAGCCTTATCACTCCTTTTCCATCACTACACCTAGGTGTGGTAGAAAGATGAGGGAAGTTGATTATCGTTGGTTTGAGTGTGTTTGTGGTTATGAGAATGATCGTGATGTTATTGTAATAGTTAATTTAAACGGTGGTCTCTGGCCCTCTCATCTGCCCACCAGATGAGAGCTAAATTGGTGTGGGAACGATGAGGCTTCTGGAGAGAATTCTCGTCATGAGGAGCCTCCGATATGAAAACGAAAAATCGAGCATAGCCACACTGCTTACGCAATGAAACCTGCTTTACTTACTGGCGTTAAACTGATTATTATAGTGCAGTTAATTTATCTTTTGATACATCTATTCCTGCAACTGGGACCTCTAAATTTACCCTTATTAGGGCTTTAAGCCTAACTTCTGGTTCAAGTTGGAGGCGTCCAAGCTACGCATCGAGCTTTATGTCTAAAACTGCCTACACCCCAGTCAGATCTGTATTACACAGATCTGACTAATTATATAAGGAAGTCAGTCATGAAACCCTACGAAAGTCCGACTCCCAATATTTCAGCAACCTCACCGAGTATCTCTCCGCAGCGTTACGAAAAAGTTTCAGTACGAACTTAAGATCTTCTCTATTTCGTTAAGAAGCAAGATAATATCATTCTTTGCTACTTCATCGTTCGTGTAGGGACTTAAAATACCCTCCTTGTCCGGGCCGTTGTATTGATACTGATGAATAAGCAGAGCTACATTAGTATAAAGTGAGATTTCACCCCCGATAACTTGCGAGACCGTTTTTAATGCAGTACTCGGCATTATAGCAATTACCCAATCTACCTTCTCCACCGCTTTCCCACCTCTTATTTTAACCTTACCAGTAAATAAATTCCTCAACTTATCCCTATAGTCTACCGCAATACCAGCAACTAACGCCTTCCAGGCTTGGTAAACTTTTCCCGCAGCGTTCCTAATGAGTCCTTCATCAAGGAATTTTCTCGCGATTTCCGCTTCGTACTTAGCCTCTAAAAGCCTGGTCTTCTTATAAGTCTGAAGGTCAAACCAAGGCTTCGGTAACTCTTGCATTTTAAAACTCCTTTTAGTATTTATTAATCTACCACATAATAAAATCGCTGGAGCTCTGCTTTGTTGATCTCTTCAATTTATTTCATAAGCATGATATGATACATTGAGAATTTTTCAGTAATTAATACAGCAGTTATGGGACTTTAACGTAACTTAAAGATTTTCATTAGCCCAGGCGGTCCACCTAAATAACGTTCAACGAACCTGAGGAACGCCTCCACGCTCCTCAGGTTAAGAGCCCCCACCAGCTCCCTGACAACGTTGATCATGATGGTGAAGACCGTGAGGTACCCCTGAAGCCTCTCTCTCCTCCAGAACGAGGAGTCCTCCAGTCCCAAGGCCTTCACGTCCCTGTGGAGCTCCTCGATCTCCCACCTCATCTTCCATGCCTCCTCGATCTCCTCCTCGCTGAGCGAGAGGTCGGTCGTGTAGAGGCACTTCACGTGTGTCCCAGAGTCACGTTCCCGGACTAGCAATTTTACTGTAGTCACTCGGTCTCCCAGGGTCAGGTCGGCGTAGTAGACTCCGGGGGGTAAGTCTCCCACTCGGAGGTGTCCCTCCACCTCCTCGAGGGTCCCCCGGGCCGACTCGACCCTGAGGAGTCTCCGGTTGGACTTGAGCTCAGACACCACGTTGTCCTTCACGAGCTTCTCCGACCAGTACCACGAGTCGAAGACTACCCTGGACACGCGGAAGTACCCTTTGAGTACGTCCAACATCTCCTTGGCCAAGTCGATCTTGGTCTTGAACTCGTTGACCATCCCCAAGTCCAACATCTTCCTCACGGCGTAGGGGGAACCATGAACGCCCTGCCCGTGGAGAGGTCTACTATGGCGACCGTGAGGAGCTTGACCCTCTCGAACCTCCGGTGGGTGTGGCAGTAGATCCAGTAGTTTCCGTGGGGGCTCACGTCTACCCGGAGCGTTGTGGTCCACGGTGTCGTCTATGATTACGGCAACCTCACCCTTCACCAGCCCCGACAGGACCTTCAAGTAGTCCTTCCACGCGTCGTGGAGCTCTCCCAACGCCTCCAGCAGGTTTGCGTAGTCCAACCCGAACGTCTCAGCAGCGTTCCTCACGCTGGTCCTCCCACCTAGCAGGACCATCAAGGCGAGTGCTAAACCGACCTTCCTGCTCCTCCCGTTCCTCCTGATCACGCCCAGGACTTGGTTGACCGCCTTGACCAGCCTCTTCTTAGCGTACTCCACTTGTCCCTTTCGGTTTGTCATCTTTTCAGTGGGACGACGTCTAAAATTAAAAACTTCTCGCTAATACCGACTTCTTGGTATTACCTCCCTAAGATTCCCATAACTGCTGTAATGGAAAGCTGAAACTTCATCTCTGCGAAAGTTTTATTCTACTTAGAGCGTATAGAAAACTAGAATATAAAAAAGCTCTAGTTGGCTACCAAGCCTAGCTAGATTTTATTATTACGGTTTTTTACTCTTTCTCGTCTTAGATCTATGAATTAGCCTCTCTATATAACTCACTCCTTTAAAGCTTATATTGACTAGGAATTCGGCAATCAAAACTAACAATACCAGAACGGTAATGATTGACATTGTAGAAAATACAAAATAAAAGTCTTCTATTAGATATGCGATATTAAAATAAGCCAAAAAAGTTGTAGCTATTGAGATAACAAATGTAATTATAACTAAAATTTTAATTGCTAATTTCCCTACGTTAATAACATGTTCTAATTTTTCATTAAAGGAATGAAAATATTTCACTGCTTTATCAATTGTAGTAGGAATTGATGCAATTTCGTTCTCGGTAACCCGTTCAATTAAAAACTCTACTACAAATAAAAAGATATCTAAACCAAAGATTAGTGAATCTATCATTGAATAAGCAGTGTTTAGAGGTAGCAAATGGTCTAATGCATAAAGAAAAGTCAAAAGGATAGGGAAAATCGTACTATAGAAAATAAGTCCCAGAGATAAAGGTATGAGTATAATAATGATAAGTTCAACAGCGATAGGAAATAGAGAATGGAAAATAAAGCTTGGCAATAAATTTCTATTTCTAATAAAAACCCTAAAATAAAGGCAAATATATAGTACGTAGAGTATTATTAACCCTGCAATCGACGCTAATAAATATCCAATGTCTTTAGTAAAAGTATTAGTATTGTGTATTAACTCAGTTAACTCACTTTCAGAAACATTATAATACATAAGCTCGAATGCCGTATCGTTCACTGTTATTGATTTATTATTTGGTTTTATTAGCTGAGGCGATAAGAAATATTTCATTATAGAATTCTGTGTGTATGCATATGCATTAAATAAATTTTCAAGGTATACAAAGTAAATTATTACTAAGAAAATTAAAGCGATTATGAATATAATAGAAACGACTTTGGCCAACTTCATAATATACAAAGGGGCAACTCTCTTAAGCTAATAAAATCTACTTTAGGAGAATAGCCGAACAAATTCAGCTTGTTGTCTTAGGTATTACCAGAAACTTTGTAGAAAGACGCTTATGCTATTTGTTATCTATGAATTGTACAATCAGGTGAAAAGAAGTGGATTATAAAAAAGTTATCGACACTACCCAAAAGGTGCTTTATTACGTTAGATATGGAGTATTGGATAAAGGAATAGATCTAGTGAAAGCAATTACTATTTCTAGTATAATCAACGTGGTATTTGAAACCTTAAAATATTACAACTTGAGAGTACTACCACAAAATTCTGTTTTTTTAGCTCTAACCTTAGTATCTCTTGTTTTCGTCCTCGGAAAGGTTTTCAAATATCGCAAACTTTACGACGAAAACAAATTCTACGTCATACCCTACGTAGTAGGTGAAATAATACTTCTTGCTTTAGTCGTGAAGCCTCTAAATGCATCATTGCCGACTGAGATAGTAAAAGACGCTATACCGCTGTTTATAGCGATAACGTTAACACGTGTTAAAAAATGAACTGAATTATAATCACACAATTCTTCTCAGATGAGGTGAACAAGTTGAACCCAACTGCCATGTTGATTCCCTTATTTCTCACAAGTCTCACATCACCCATAATTTCCGAATCAATTTCAGGTATATTATCATTCATATATCATTATATGTATATATGTAGCGATACGAAGTAGGAGTTAACAGAGTGGGAGTATTGGGAGCACTATTCAGGAATATTGAGATACCTCTAAAGGGAGGATATCAGAAAAAACTACTTAACCTTCATGACGCGATATACACATTAAAAAACTCCGAACTTTTTTATATTTCCTCGCACTCGTAATTTTTACATTACCGCGTTATCGCTATCTATTGTTCATTCTTCCCTCTTTATTCAACATAATCTATATATTTCTGGATCCGCTAGTAGTAGGATCGGCAATAACAAGGTTAATTAGAGTTAATTATGAATAAATTGCCTACGAAACAACGAAGAAGTCTCGGTCTTATTTTTGACCCCTATTTCCTCCTAATGCTCAGTATTTTTCACTGCATTTGAAATTCTGACTTATAGGCTTTACTCAAATATAAACCTTGAGAGTGTAATAGGGAATGAATTGATCACAATAATTGCAGTTCAAGTATAAGAGAGTTCTTATAGCGTCAAAACTGCAATGCAAAGAGGACTTTGAATCAGTATTTTTTCTTAGCTGGTGTTATAAGACCAAAAATTAAAGCACACACAAATAACGGTGTTGTAGAGGGAAAAGTGGTAGACATAAGAGACGATTTAGTTTTAGATACAGAAAAGGTGAAGTTTATATCGCTTGGAAGGACATAACCTATTATGAAGTAGTAAAAGAGGAATGGCAAGACTTTATAAGTTATAGCTAAGACGACAGTTAACAATAATGAGTTTCTTATGTTAGTAAACCTTAACATAAGTTAGCTTCTAATTCTCTCTTTTTCCCGTCGTTTGTCTCTAATCCTCTCCTTTTCTTTTGAACAGTCTTATACCCCCCGTACTTGAAGTTGTCACGTCACGTTTCCTCCTCGAGTAGTTCAGAAACACTTAGTCCTTACTTCCTCCTCATAAGCGAAACGGGATGAAGAAGAGAGTCTTGATTGTACTCTTAATTAAATCTCCTTCGTTATGAACCTAGTTATGAAACCCTTATTTCTTAATGTTATTGGGACAAGCTTCAACGCCTTCTCTGACGTAAAGTTTAATCATTATCCACTTCGTACGATATAATCACTCGTAGTCTTTCATCACCCTTCTCTCAGCACCTCTTATGTCCATTTTAACAATCGAGATTTTGTCTGATGATTTTATCGTAATACCAGACATGACGCCTTTTCTTGATCTTAGAGCTTTGTTCCTTCATCAAAAACATAACGTCATCAATGTCATACAAGCCTTATCCAGTAAGACCACGTCCCATAAGTTATCCATCTCCGCGTTTTTCGTAATAAAGACTCAACAGCTACTTAAACTTCTAGCAACTTATACAACTAAATTCTCTGTGAATACTTGAGCGTCAAGCACTGTGTCGGTATTTTCTGTCTTTTAAAAAATTTTTCTTAAGCGTATAAACTCCGTTCGCACTTATAACCCTCATGATCGCGACAATAAACTTCAGCTTAGAAGGTAAAAAAGACTCAATAATTTTTACATCTTCGATTATACTATTTTCAACAACTTAAACAGTAGAGGAACGAGAAGAACTAACAAAAAGTCTAAATATGGTGGATCCACGAACACCTCATGAACTCCTATTAAAGGCATCATTACGAACAGTGTAATCTCCCTCCTACCGACCGACGGTGAAAGTGTAGGTCCTTGTAGCGTATAACACAATGAACAAGGAAGAAATTACGGAGACTATCACCTGAGACAGAGCACCACCTATTATACCTAGCCTCGGAATTAGAAGAAATGAAGTCGGTATGACTAAGCTACCGTTAAGAACAGACAAGACCAGGGAAGGCCTCAACGATTTTCTTACCGCGATTATGAAATTAGTTAAAGACATTATTGGATAGGGCAGAGTCGAGGCTAGAAGGAGTAGAACTAGAACTTTTATCCTTCTGCGTATTCCGGAAAGAATTTGTCCACGACAAATATTGCGACGGGTATCGATATTATAACGGCTAAGAAGGAGATTAGAGCTAGCACGCGGAAGGAATGCGAGGACATTTTCTTCTCGTAACTACCTAAAGCCTTGTAAAATGATGCTGCAGGTAATAGAACTACGCTCATTGAACCTAAAACCATTGAAGGTACTCCAGCTACTAAAGCAGAAAATTGATACAGACCCAAGTGATGTGAGCCAAGTAAGTAAGCAGCTGTAACTCTGTCACCTTGTGAAGAGAGGAAAGTTACTGAAGAAGATAGATAAAGAGGTAAACTTTCCTTGAAGTGCTTATAGAGAAAGAAGGTCAGACTTCTATATAGTTTCGCGATTTAACCTCCTCATGCTCCTTGTCCAGCCCCTATGCCTAGAGCTCTTATCTGAATGGTGATTTAGCTTATCAAGTAAACTGCCCTTAAAAAGAAGAGAAGGTCGACTAATATCATCTTGATTATTGTTTTAAAAACTAATAGTTATTTAAAAAATTTATCATCCCAAATTTAACGTGATTTGACTACTATATCCTAAAACATTATATTTAGTTATCGGATTAGCACTCATTACAATGCTACCCTCAAGAACAGCTTTTACTATCTCCTTCCTTTTCTTATTTCTAATGTCAAAACCCATGCCTATAATGCCAAGTTCTCCTATGAATCTATTAGCTTCATTTACGGGCAAAGGAGATAATAAAATTCCATTATTAGTAATCTTGCTACAGTTGAAGGTCTCGTTATCAAGTATACTTAGTTTTACTATCCTTCCTTCTCCACCCAGAAAAGCAATCTTACCATCTAATGCCATTTTAATTTCATTTTTATCACCAGTTAGAATGACATGAATTTCGGCATCTATCGAAACGTAATTCGCGATATACAACATTCCTTCTTTAGTAACCTTTTTATCCCTGTCAAGCCCTATTCCTAATCTAGGTTGAATGAATACAACGGATGATAAATCTTCTCTTGTTAATTCGCTCATTTCAGTATCTATCTTGTTATAGTCGATCTTCTCTTTATCTTCATCTTTATAAAACTTAATTATATCGTAAATTTCGTCTCTAATACTTTCAGATAATTTATCCAAAGGAGCTTTAATAAGAGTGAATACACCCCCTATTCTTAGTGGAACATAAGCGTAATTCTCTTTAACTAATAGAGGGCCACAAATCTCGTTTATCGGTTTCATGTTCTCCTTTACTTCATCTATCCAATTTTCCTTAACTACTCCTTTATATAATAAGGACGCTAACATTCCTGCTATTGTAGAGGGTCTAGGAATTAGTAAAGTTTTAGCATATGATGCCGGACCTTTAGTTTCTATATCAAATTCTCCAGAAGATCTTAGCATTAATGGCTCTAAAGGTTTAATTACTAAGGTTACTTTCTCACTCACTCTTCTCAGCCCCTAAGATATTGCTTAAAGTCTGAAATAGATTATATATTAAAGTCTTAGAGTTATTATCAGATTTGATTTCAAGCTGTATTAAATCTTTATAATCATTAAAACTAAATTTTAATTTTTTATCTAACCTATTTCTATTGATCAAATAGTCTAAATATATAGCTAAGAGTTCATCTTTAATTTTTCCATTATTAAGTAATTCATCAGATAAAACATTGTAAATAACACTTTTTGATAATTTTTCTTGTTTAATTAGTTCATAAAGCTTACGTAATAGTTCTAGGCTCTTAGCAATACTATTGAGATATTCGTCAATATCACCTTCATCTTCATTAGGTCTCTTAATGGATAATGGAAGAACACTAGCCGAACCCCTATATTTAACTATCACTATATCCTTTTTATAATTCCCATATCTTATCCTCTCTTTCCCATCTTCAAGTAAATTATAAGAATCCTCCAATACCAACTGTAATGGGTATTTTATATGGGAAAAGTAAATTACATAGCTACGTCCTACTAAGGGAAATAAGCTAAAATATGCGTTATTTAACTTAACAAATCCCTTACTCTCGGTTTGCATAAATTCGCCAATATTATCCCTAATTATCCCCGCTATTGCTTTACGACTCTTTTCGACGAATTCTAAAGCTTTCTCCACTGGTAAAATCGCTAATAAGTCATCACCACCTGCGTAGACCACAAAACCATCTAAATCTTCTGCTAACTTTATCTCCATAAGTAATATTCTATTTAACATGCTACTAATGCTAACGTGCCATGACGGGAACAGAACCAGTCTATCTCTTCTTAGATTTTCCTTAATAAATTCCTTGATCTGATCTATTATGTTATTTGTCAATTTCTCATCTTTTATTTCTTCTTTTATAATTTCTTTTGCTTTGCTTTCCTTATTATTTAACATAAGCTTCATAACGTTTTTATACGATCCCTCTCCCGCGTTTCCTAAATATCTCCTAATAGCTTTCTCAACAACATTTTCTTTGCCATCTTTTTTACCACCGTAAAAAGTAGAGTCTATGATACCAGCAAGATAAGGAGTTAGCTTACCCTCTAATAAGTCGCCTAGATAATCTGTATCTGCTCTAATGAGGGCATAATAAGGTGATAAAGTCTTATCTCTTGTTCTTCCAAACCATAGGGTTTCTGGGTCTTTAAGAATTAAACATCTTTTATCCTCAGGATAAGTTTCATAGTATTTCCACAAGGATATCATATCTCTTATTTCCTTGCACTCTAACTCCTCATTTTTAAACGCCTCATATTTTTTGTAAGATGCTATGTGACTCACTGACGGTATAAAAACTCTTTTACTTTCTATCTCTTCTTGTCCAAAATCCCCATTATTTACTAGAACTTTAAATACTTCCGGTCTCATACCCAATCCTCGTTTAATCAAACACCACGGACACAACTTCTCCCCTGGTGAAAGTACAACCTTTAAATCATCAAGCTTTTCATCACCTATTTGTTCCCCTATAATTCCCTTAACAAATTCCTTATACTCTTCATCACCTTTAGGTAAAATCAAAATAGCTGGTAATATACCACAAACACTGCAATACTCAAATCCTCTACTACTCTTTCCTATGGCATCTTTATAATACTCAAAGTTTGATAGCTGAGTGGCTGGAGAAGTACGGGATAACTTATGCTTCTTAAACTCACTAACTAGCTTAATATATTTATTATCAAAATCCATATAATCAGGTTCCTTGTCTTCATCCTTCTCATCATTAGGTATTTCTGTAACAATAACTCTCAATGCCAACGGGGGCTTTTCCTTGAATTCTTGTACGCTGGTTATACTCATTACTTTATTGAAAACAGCCCAGAAATAATCATTGGGATTTTTGGAAGCATATTCTATTAGGAAACTTACTAATTTTTTCCATCCTTCTCTGAACTTCTCATCTACATAATTACGGATACATTTCTCATATTTGTATCGAGAATTCTGATCTCTTTCGCATTTAAGATTTAGTTCTCTTTCAACATACCCTATTCCTGGCAATATTAAAGTGGCTCTAGCTGGGATTATAGCGTATGGAGGAATACCTAACTTTTTATATGTTTCATCATTGTTAAATATGTATTTCGTAATGAAATTAACAACTTCATGGATAACTGTCTTACTATTTTCTTTATCTTTAAGGTATTTATTGTAAATATATGAAGCAAAGAAGGGATTAAATCTTAATGACGGGAACAGCACTACATCAGCTCCAAACTTTTCTACTATGTTAATTAATACATACCACACTAGGGCTGACAATAAATAACTTGAAGCCCACAAATCTCTGAGCTTCCTGGACTTATTTATGTAGTCCGCAACACCTACTATGTCTAAACCTACTAGGAATTTACTGGTGCCATAAAACCAATTTAATATCGACGCAGTAGCGTATAAATGATCAAAAATTGAGTGAGTAGGGACTCTAGTTTCTGCTGGGCCAACCGAATAACCTTTAGCTATCCATAACAACTCGTAAAGGAAGTAAAATACGTTATAAGTCTCAACACTTATCCCGTTAAGATTTAAGGCCTTAAATACATTTGAAATATACTCGAATAACTGAATAATGTCTTCTTTAGAATAAGGATCTTTAAAGAAACATTCTGCGTTTATAGGTTCTTTTTCACACTCAATTGTTTTTAATTTGACCTGAAGCTCTGGTACTAAAAAATTCTTAAGCTCTATATTGTCATAGTTTGCGAAAAGTATCTTTCTCCATTTATTGTATAAAGTTGATGTTAAATATCTATCAAACTTACTTGCTTTTCCATCGGCACTATTAACTATAGATTTCTTATTTTTGATACTTTTTTTAATTATCTTCATTGTATTATTTTCATTTAAAAAATCTAAATGCGATATTAACTCTATCGCTATATCTTTATGCCCAATTTTATTTTGGGTTAAATTAGATAGGTACTTAAATTTGGCGTTTTTTAAAGACTGTTTCGATACACGATATCGTGTACATTTTAACATAAACGGCTTATTCGGTGGGTCATGAAGTAAAGCTGCAAACTTTTCTTTAATTATCCCTTCTAAACTCTTCATCAATTTTTCACGCTCCACGAGATTCCATTTACCGTGAATTGAGAGAAGCCTAACGTAGTCTTAGCCCCTATTCCTTCTTTACTCATTTTAAAAATCAAATCTTTTATAATCTCTTTTTCTTTATCATCCAAGTTTTGATCTTTATAATAAACTAAAAATTCAAATGTCACTCCAGGGGCAATTGCAAGTAATATTAAGGGATTAGGGCTTACCTCTGTCTCTTGCTTTACATCATTAGTATAATGCGGTGTTATTATTTCTGGTAAAAATGTATTTCGTTCCGCACTTATTGGAAATGCATCAGTTATCATTAGAAGTCCCTCATTATTCTCCGTTCCAAATAATTTTTCTACTAGTCTCTTATCTTTATCCTCAATACAGCTTCTCAAAATTCCCTTAATTTCAGAGGCTGGGATATATGGGGCATTAAATATTGGATCGAAAGAGATTCCAGATTCAAAAATGGTAAATCCAAATTGAGTGGAAACCCCTATAAATGTCTTTGAAGAAGTCTTTATCCTGACATCAATAAGGCTGTACTTTAGCTTTTCCAGTATTTCCTTTATATTATTAATTACGTCACGTAACATAGAAAAGCCCGGTTTATAGCTAATTGACAATAATTCGACTATCTGTCTTTTCTTTAAATTATATATATCTTTGATAGAATATCTTTGTTCTTGGTAATTTTTAAATCTAATATAATTTTTATATATTTCAGCGATAGGTATGTTTTCAAAATCATCTAGTTCCTTTTCACCAGCTTTATTATTGGAGTAAAGTCTAAGTATGCCTATGATAATTCCCTCTAACTGTAATATGGAATAAAGATTGATAGATTGAAAATTAGTATTTATAGATGAAAAATACGTTTCGTCGATATATTTTAATAATCTAAATAAACTCAGTGAACCTCACCCAACTTTTGTTGTGCATTTTTTATGAATCGGGCTATCTCCTCTTTGTAGGATTCAATGAAACTATGCGAAGAATTTGCATCACTATATCTGTCTAGTAGATACCAGATTAGATAATACTTATTTCCTATATATAAGATCTTAAATCTAAATGCTGAGGGAAGCCTAATGTCGTCACGTTTTCTAGGTCTGCCAAGTATTTCATTTGCAAAAGTTGGATCGTTTATACTGGTAGATAATGTTAATTCACCTAAAGCGTTAAGATATTTTAACGGATCATTAATTTCCCTTGTGTAAAGACACTTAAGTGAATAAGTCGAAATATAAAACACATTATTTACCTTACTTGTGTTTCCAATTTCATTAATCCAGTTTTCGCTTAATTTTTCAAGACTATCAAAATCTATCAACGTTCTAATAAAATCGATAATTTTATTTTCATCAGATATTTTTGAAAACTCGTTAAATAACGACACTAAATTCTCACATAAGTCGTTATCACGGCATTCAATTCTAGATGGTGAAGGTGATAATGAGCCCATCCCCCTATTCGTCATCCTTCCAATTCCTCCCAGTATTAAGTAAACAAATAATGAATAAAGAGCAAATTTTAACTTTTTAACTTTATTCGTATCTAATTCGTTCTTTTCATTTTTTAATCTTTCCGTATCCACTTTAATACTTATTGTAAACTTGACCTCTTTTGGTATTAGAACTGTCGTAATAAGATCTAAAATAATCCTCATTAACTCATTTAATTCACGATCGTTTAAGCCTTTTATTTTAAGTCCAGTATTATTATATCTAAGCATATCCAACTTGATTCTAGGTATAGATAAGAAGTCCCTCATGTTGTCTATTGTTAAATGTTTATCTAAACCTTCAAGCTTCAGCTCACCAACTCCTCTAATAGAGATTTTCTTATTATTAAAGTCAATAACTATGAATTTATCATCTGGTTTTGGATCTCTATCGTCTCTCCTAACTCTTATATTTTCTAAATTATTATAGGTATCAATATTAATAACATAAACATTTTTTCTAACATTAACATTGGGATTTTGCACCTGAATAATAATATTATTTTGACTAGATACATTTCTTTGATTAATGACTTGACCTTTTTTGAAAAAGTCTTGCAAAAATTGCCATATTTTTTCAGCCACACTAATAAAACCATCATTAACCTTAACATCAATTCTAACTAACGACTTTTTATCCTCACTACCGAAAATGTCCTCCATAACTTTATCTATTTCAGAATACGGAACGACATAGTTCCCCCGTTTAAAAATCACGCTCTCCAATAAAATCCTTGTCCACCATTTCCACAGCCCCTTTATTTCAGTAGCCCTTATTGGTTCTTCATAGCCCACTGTTAAACTTACTGGATAACTATTGTAGCCTCCAACTATAGGGTATAAAGCTATGGCATCTATGCTCAAGATTTCTTCATACATTTATTATAGCCTCCGCAAGTCTCTTTAAAGTTAATAAATAGTTCTTTGACAGTATAGTTACAATTGAGGAATTAAAATAAAGCCCGTTTAAAATTTCCTCAAGCTTTTTGGCACTCTCGCTGTTATTATTAGAGCATAATTTACCTAAGTCATTAAGTCCTAACTTATCTTTTAGTTCAGTTTTTTCTAGAAAATAAATCACTAATGCAGTAAATATTGTGTAAGCAATAGTTTGCTTTGACTCGTTTTTATCAAATTTATCAAATTTGCTTTCAGAATTATTATTAAGATAATCCAAAAAATCTATCATGACACAAATATTTGATTTCGAAAGATAAAATAGGAAAGCCGGCAAAAAGCCGCTATTTAAGACCTCCTCTGGGAAATCCCTACACCTACTTTTTAGATATTTTAAAACATCCTTATCCTCTATATTTGAAATCGTTTTAGGAAAAACATCAATTGCTAACTTGATACCATCTATCATTTTAATCAGCCCATATAAGCCTAACTATACCCTTACCTATAGTTTCATGACCTCCGATAACTAAGTAATTTAATTTATTTTTAATAGAATTAAATAATTCTAAAGTGCTCTGTGACCCACCGTCTTTCTTACCATCTTCCCTTACTAACGCCACACTCATGAAATAAGTATCATGAGGAACATATTCCTCAGACCATAAGCCCCCAATCTCAACAGTCTTTTTACTCCTGTCTATCCTTATCCTCCTAACCCTAATCAAAGACCTATTAATAATATCCTTGCCTATATTACCCTCAAAGACTAAAATAGGTTTATTCACACTGGGTGGTATAAGTCTGGAATAGTTGTTTTTTAAGTCGTCATTTTCCTTAAACTTAAAATAACTCTCATTAACTATTACTTCCAAGTTTCCATTTTCATCGACCTTATAGAACTTAACGTCATCATTCTTCCCATCGAGATTACCTTGAGTAAGTGAGAAAACAGCATCAAGATAAGACTTTGCAGTATCTAAAAGCTCAACAGTAGTAGCATAGGCATAAACTCCACTAAAACCATTGGAGACCGAAATTATCCTAGCTGGAATTAAGAGCAATACCGCGTCTAAAATTGAAACTTTAGACGCTTCATCCGCACTCTCATCCTTGCCGAATAAATAAAATACATCACCTTTTTTACTATCTTCATAAGTTCTTAAAAGAAAGGACTTTATTGAACCCTTTAAACTTGAAGCGTAAATTGTAGGGTAACCTAAACTATCCCTCTGGAAGGGTAAGTCAATCTCTTCAGAAGCAGTAGAACCACTGCCAACATGACAATTCGTAACTGTAAATATATAAAAAACATGGGCTTTCGCAAAGTAGTTAGCCATTATATAAAAAATATATTTACTATTATATATCTTTTTTACTCCAATACGTGTGATTTATGGAAAATAACCCCTTTCTTTAAATGTATAATCAAGTAAATAGGACTAGTATCCAGTAAGACCTAAAAGACTTTACGGGTCGCCTCAAAAAAGTATTCTTAAGTAGGAAAACATGTTCATTGAGACTGAGATAATCCTTCCCAAAGTCCATATTTCAATGAAAATTGTGAGAGGACTGCAATTATCGAGATCCCCCACCTTATTGTGAGGTTTCCTGTTATTGCTCCCTCTGTAAACATGTCCATTCCTACCATTATTGACCCAATGATACCATTCAAGGGGTAAAGGAAAATGTAAGGTATTGCTAACTTAACGTAATTTGAGAAGAGGAGGACTAAGAAAAATTGTAAGGCAAGGAAAGAGAATGAGAGGAATTTCCCTATGACCTCCTTATCAATCTTATAACAGAGTGTATAAACGGAAAAATACCAAAGGAGTTTTTTCTACTCTTATTTGTCGTATAATGTTCTCTTTTGATTTTAATATTTAACAAAGCTCGCTATATAGCAGCTGTTGGCTAGTAGAAACTTACCTATCAAACTCTTTCATTATCTCGTGATTAAATAAAGAATCCTAGCTATCCTCTTTAAACTAGAGGGGATAAAGCCTTCAACTATTTTTACTTCCTCACTACCTATTATTCCTAACAATTTGAAACCCAAAAGAACTACTATTAATATAACTTCCCACCAATTTGTCAAAGCTAAAAAAGATAAACCTATTAACACAAGACTTGCAATTTCCCTCCTTTCCAGTTTGAATACACCTTGGATGTGAGAAAAGAGTAAGTAGAGGAGTGAAGTAATAATCGCGTTAAAAGCTTGAGCAATTGCCGCTCCGTAGATACCTATCCTAGGAATAAGATAATAAGACACTCCTACAACCTCTGCTGCGCTAATAATGCCTATAATTATGAAAGGTCTATAATTCTTTTTTGCGGCTATCATAAAAGTCGATAAGAGTTGTAACGGCATCGTTGAAGTTAAGGACAGAATTAACAACTGCATTGAAGGAATACCCGGCACGTATTGAGGGAAAAACTTCGAAATGAAAAGGGGGGAAAAAGCGTAACCTAAAATAGCCATGGGTAGGGAAATTAGAGTCAGAATCCTAAAGCTAATCGAGGAAATCTCTTTCATGTCCCTTCCCTTTGTGTAATAATACGTCGAGGAAGGGAGAAGAGAAGAAGAGAAAGATGAGATAAGCATTGATGGAACAACTGCAGCTAAGGCTACTAATTGGTATACACCCAAGTAATAGGAGCCTAAAAGGAAAGCAGTAACTACTCTGTCCCCTTGACCAGAAATGAAATAAACGATACCGGTTAAGTATATAGGAAAACCCACCTTTGCAATTTCCTTAAACGTAGCCTTGTCAAAAGAAAACTTGAATGGGAGGTAAATTTGATAGTATACAGCTTTCATTACGGCCCCTAAAGTCCAAATCAAAATCAGGAGCTCTACACTATGGTAGAAAATTGCTATGATTGAAAAACCCCACCTGAAAATAGTGAAGACTGCGTTACCTACATTAACTTCAGTGAACTTACCTAAGCCCGTTAACAATTGGCCTTGATAGTTTGTGAAAAGATAGAGCACGAAATAAGGTATAGACATCCATAAATATGACGGAAAGAACAAGAGGAAGAGGAGGAGGGGAGATACCAGTACTGCGTAAGAGAGACTCGTATAAACTATTCTATTATAGCACTGAGAAGAAGAGTAATAATGAGCTACTTCTCTAGTAATTAATTGATAAGGTAAAATAGAGAAAAGATATCCAGTAAAAATTTCCGTGACTTGAATTATGGAAATTTTGCCTATAAACGAAGGTGTAGCAAAGTAACCCGCTATGAGGAAGAATATCAGTCCTAAAACAGTATTAAAGAGAGATGTAGAAAGAAATTTTAAAGCTCCTCTTAATGGATTCACATTATGTAAATATTAAAGAGGTTTTTAAACATTTAGCTGAAAGCACTTCGGTGTAGCGTTTAGTAATAGATTTCTCAGTTAAACCTCAGGCACAGTATTTGGTAAGATTGTCACGCGAACACTTTCAATCAACGTGATGATTCGGGAAAGGGTTTATTTATTTAGGCTTATATGACTTATTGTTACACCAAACGCTCCGAGCTATTCTAGCCAATTCCCCGACTAAAGCAGTGTACAACCTCTTTCCTTTCAACCCATGACTTTCCTAGAATTTTAGTAATGGAGTACTACGAGAGTAATTAATCTAAGTAAGGAATTAGAACAACCCGCACGACTACTCCTTACCTTTCTTCAGTATTCCCTTACTTAGAGGAGCCTTACAGTTCTACTCAACTATTGGATCTAAACCACAATAGGCTACGAAAGGTGCGGGATTAGGAAAGCGTTTAATGTCCCCAACAATAACTATTATATCATTCCTGAATTAAGTTTCCCCATCTCCGGGGTAGTTAATAACACGTGAAATTCAAGAATTTATAATTATGTTGTTTCTTCTACTTCTAAAATTTTCTAGCTTGTTTTCAAAAGCGCTTTAGATAATACTTTGACTTTTTCATGTATGATCTTTATGTACTATAAATTGTATAATTGCATTATGATGTTACTCTTAAGAGAATTCTTCAGGATTTTCTTGCCCCCATTACTAAGTTTAGGAATAATGATCTCTCTACCTTCACTTTATTAAAGGCTTTTTAGGAAGACTTATGGTGTTATTAGTTCGTTTGATGGTTGTAGTTATACTCCTTTACCTTGTTTGTGATGTTTACTAGTTTTTATGCTTCATAAAAATCTGTTTTCTTTCCTCTCGGGTCTTTCTCCCTCAACCGTATATTTGGCTTACATATAATACTCTTACTCCTTACTTTCTGAAGTATTAGCATAGTTTTACTGGGGCGATTCAGGACTCCATTGCGATTTCTATTTGTTTCTATAGAATGAAAGTGGCTTAATTGATCCTACATTAGTAACACTAAAAAGGGGACGAGCGCTAGGCCATACCGTGAGATGTTTATTCAATCACGTGGTGACCGCGCTCCCCCTTGAGGTAGTTGGGGAGGTCACGCTATTAAATGAATGAGATGGAGAGGAGGATGGGTTACGCCGGGTACAGATTCCTGAGGGGTTTAAGGTCTTCCTCCGGGGGTCTTGTACGGGCTGGAGTGGGTCACGGTGAGGTTGTCGTACTGTACAGGTGAGGAGGTGCTCAGGGAGGAAAGGCTAGTACTCAGGGCCCTCCTCCTGCCCGTGCTGAGAACGCCGAGCTCTGGCCCCTCCTCAGGTCCAACAACCCGACCAGTTCTTCAACTCCCCCCTGGAGAGTTCTGCGAGTGCCACTTCACCTGGAGGATCGTCGGGCTATAGCCCTCAACTACAACCTCTCGACCTGTTATCCCATTCTTGTAATATTGCAAGAACTCTTATTTCTTCGTAAAATGACTAAATACATTCAGTAATTCCTCCATTGAATAAGCCCAAATCAACAGAGATATTACAATTCGCAAGGGAGCCCCGAATCGCCCTTTTACTGAGTATGCATCTATTTATCTGATCATTATTGATAGTTTCTCTAAGAAGTTCTTAAACGTTAATTTTATCTAATTTCGAGTAAATTATTGCATTAAAACTAAATTTATACAAATTTTCCTTAAAGAGTTGTTTATTACAATTTTATATCTTTTATTGTGTAAAATTTTCATTACTCACGTATTCCTTGAGGGGGCTTGAAGATCACCTAGTTACGTTAAGGTTAAGCGAGAAGGAGGAGTAAACATGAGATAAATATCTTCCTACAACAAATCTCAATGGTATCCTTGGTCTTATAAGGAAATAATTATCCTTAACCGCATAAGCCCTTCCACTATCAAAACATGGCTTGTAATACCTTAAGCGGCGCTTAATAGATTCCAATTAGGCCTCCTAAAAGGGAAACAGCAACTTCAGGTGATTATATCAGGCAAGATCGACATAGATATAAGGAAAACCTAGGATGACGTCCGTTAGTGCTTACTACCGATATTAGCGGAAACATTCTTGATCAACGTATAAATTATCATCCTACTCTCACCTAGAAAGAACAGAGCTTTTCCTTTTTATGCCCTTCATTTTTTAAAGTCTTCTCACATGTCCTTTATAGCTTAAACGTTTGCGGGTCTAGGTTTCACGAGATTGTATCTTAGCTAGTAAAGCTGTACTCATAACTCGAATTTCTTTTATTCTATTCCTAGTTACAGTAGTACTATTTTTAATGTTCACGTTGTCCGGCATTCTTGTTGTATTAAGTATTTTCCAGATCAATCGTCTAATGTTAGTTCTATTTTCTTTTCTTCTGCTTTTCTCGGTATATCCGATCTGGGCTTGTATCTTAGACCGTCAAGACCTTCTTTCTTGTACCTACTAATTCATCATCTTATTATTAGATAATATCTTGTTCAGCATTTGTGAAACTTGTTCTTATAATTTACTGTCTTCTATATACAACTTCACCGCGTAAATTCTCTCCTAATCTTCGCGTCCTTCTCTTCCTCGCAAGCTAAAGCTAAATTTCTGTAATTCAAATTAATAATACTAATTTACAAACTTTTTCAGAAACACTAAGGTATAGTTTTACTCTTAGATTTCTTAATTTTACTTCATATTATTCTAGAATTTCCTAACTGCATAACATTATGTTTATAACGTAACAAAGTTATTGATAGTGTACTAAATGTTATCAGGGTAAAACTTTTGTTTTGTTTTTTGTTTCATTATTGTCGTGAGAAAGGTTTTAATAATAGGCGAGGCAATAGTAGGAAATAATAATTCTGATGCAGTATCAGGTGGAAGTATCAGAAGTACAATTTTCCTGTCTAAAGTATCTAAATATTTTGATAAGGTTTATTATATTCCAAGTATTTTAGGAAATCTTAAACGAGTCCCTAAATTCGGAGAACGTTATGTAGAAGATATTTACCGATTCTCTGGAGTCTATAATCTAGAAATTCCTTTTGATCTATACTCAATTCTGAATCTAAACCACAAACATTTTTTCGATATCAGATTAATCCAGTATATCAAAAGTAAGCTAAATGATAATTATGACCTAATCTATGTAACAAGTGAAGCCTTTACTGATCTTAATCTAGCCATTCAAATTAAATCTAGATTGAGAGGGTTTATAGTTCATGGGTCATGGATTAATGGTGGATATTTAGATGAGATTAGATATATATTGAATACCTATTCATGTGTTAATCCTCTGCTTTCTGTGAAAAAATTAAGCGAGAAATTACTATTACACATGATGTTTAGGAAAATTTTTTCAAGCAATAAATTAAATTTTGCTATCTATATAAATACTAATTCATTGAGAAAATATTCGCTGTTCAAATATAATATTATCACCAAGAGACTTTTCCCTGGGATAGCTATAAACTTATATGATAACCATAATATTTCTAAAAATAAAGAAGGTATTGTATCTATATCTACGGCATTTACTCCATTTAAAGGACTATGTAGGTTGATAAAGTTCTTAAAAATATTAGGTCAGAACAATGATGAGATTAAACTGACATTAATTGGAGATCTACCTAGAATCGCTCAGAAACAAATTTTTAACTTAGTTAAAAATAAAAATAATGTAATAAAAATATTAGGTAAATTACCCCATGAAGAAGCTTTAAAAAATCTTAGAAGCAGTAAACTCAATATTAACTTTTCTTATAGTGAAACTTACAGTTTTGTGAATTTAGAGTCTATAGCTAACTATACGCCAGTGATATCATTTTACAACGGGACTGAAGAAATATATAAAAACATTAAACCAGTAATATTTGTTCATAATGAAAAAGAATTGTTTCATATAGTCAAAGCGTATTATAATAAGGATTTAGATTATTTATTTGATGAAACTGTTAAAGATTTTTTGAAAAAACATTCAAATTGGGATGAAATAATACAAAATGAAATAAAAATCATTAAGTCCTTCTCCCCTTGATTCTTATTACAATGGTTAAAACACTTATTATAACATACAATGAGATCGAAAGATAGTTCAAAGTTCTGTATGTAGTTTCTCCTTTATACTTCAATATAAAATGCGTAATATTAACATGGGATATATTAAAAGCTTGTAAGCCAAATGGTCCTTCAAATCCCTTTATCTGCTTATTCCCATAAACTAAAATCCAATTAGGGTCATATTTAAAATCAAGAATTAAATAGTAAACTCTCCCTTTAATTTCATTAATATTAATATTAATGAAATTATAATTTTGTACAATATTAATTTTTTGAGCATTTGTGAAATTCACTATGTGTATAATCTGAGATATATTTAAATTGCTTAAGTTAGAGGAATTAAAAGGAACTAAATCCAATGGATATCTAGATAATAAATTATTATATATAGATACATTAATGCTATTATAAACAAGTGAGAAATCTTTAGAGCGTGAAAGCGTAATGTTAACAAAATTAGGTGAACCCGTTATAAAGTAATTATACCCCCAATTAGATACCGTAGGACTATCATAGGCATGAGGCCATGTAGTATTATAAATATAATTCATAACTACTATATATTTTATGCCACTAAAAGCCAACAAATAGCCGAATTCTGTTATATTTTCATATAAGAAACAATTTGCCTCTTCGGCGTAACTTTTAGACGGAAAATATGCACTAAAACCTGGTGAGATAATCGGCATAAAATAATTAGGTAAAAAATTTTGAGGATATGGTGCCATTGGAATCATAGTAGAATATAGAGAGTATCCATAAGACAGATTTTGTTTAATTAGAAAATTTGATACGTTGATGAATGGATATTTTATTTCATGATAATAAAATATATCTTTATAACTGAAATTAAAGAATTCCTCATCACTATACGCCGGCCATAAACTTGTATGTATAAAAATCCCAAATTCAGACAAAATTATAAATATAAGACTTAAATATAGTAATTTTCTTTTATCAGCTTTTACTAATTTTAAAATAAATATAGCTAATATAGTGAAAGAGAGCGGCGTTATAATTCCTGCAAAGTAAATATAGTGTATAAGTACTGCCAGAATATAACTTTTTGCTATACTATATACAAAAGATGAATCTCCATTTAAAACTTGACTATATATATATACAAGTAGAGTCATGTATGCAAGGACAATAGCAGATATCTTTACCAATCCTTTTCTACTTATAAATAAAAATAATGTAGAGGTAATGAACAATGAAAACAAAATAAAGTGAAATGTAGAAATTCCAAAATTCGTCTTGAATACATTTAGATAAAGTGTATATCCATAATTTTGATCGCTAAAAAAAGCTCCCTTTATTATAAAAGTATTAACAATAATAAATAGATTTTGTATATTTAATATAATTGATACAATTAATGTAGAAATTATTTTTAAAATTTCCAAAAGCTTTTTATATTCAAATAATAATTGATATATGATAAATGGAATCATTATAGCGAAGATAAATGAACTAAACTCAAACGACACACTAATTAAAAAGGTAGAAATGAGAATGCTTAATAATACATCATTTTTTGTAATTTTCTCGAAAATTGCTTTAAATAGAAGTAATAAATAAAAAGGTATAAAGCTTTCCATAAACATAAAACCTTCTTCCCCATTTAGAAAATTATTTAAGATAAAGGGTGATATTGAATAAACTAACGAAAGTATTATTTCTATTAAATCCGTAGTATAGCTGAGTCTTATTTTTTCTAATTTGAAAATATAATCTACGAAGTTCAGAAATAAAATTGAGCTAATATAAAATGGCATAATATATATAATCCGTTGTACAATACTTGGTCCAAATATTACAGATAGAATACCTTTAATAATATAGTAGATAGATATGGTATTTGGACCTCCGAAATTATAAAAGACATAAGGCAATTCTAAGTAAAGCATGTCTTGTTCTAGATGATAAAAGGGTGGAAGTTCATCAGTCAGTTGGAATATATTTGGATTAACTACAAAGTCAGAAAATATAATGGAATATATAGAAATTAAAATTAAATAATTTCTTAATTTTCTGCTGTTTATTTTAACCAGTAGTTTAGCCAAAGCAGATGGCATATCCTCCCTTAGTAATGATTATTGCTTCTGTATATATCTTCTTTTTTCATAATAGTTGTAACGGTTTAAAAATTTTATCGGTATAAAATATAGAAAAATCTTCAGAAAAGGTTGCTTAATTAAGAGAATAGACTTGTTAAGACTTGTTAACAGATAATATTTGAGAATTAGCAAAAATTTTTCCTTAACAACACCTTCCTTAAGCTTATCGCTAAACAACTCAACCTAATAACTAGTACCTTGAGAAATAAGATAATAGAACTCATCCTCAACATGATCCAACTCGGGATTATAGTAAGTATTAAGCCAACTCTTCAAATCCTTCCAGTTCAATAGGGTTTAAGTCTGGAGAATAGGGAGTAAAGTAATGTTAAGCCTAGAAGCAACCGTTAAAACATAAGAACTCTTATGAAAACTAGCATTATCCAAAACAATATTACCGGAATTCCTAACCCTAAGCAAGTAAAGAAAACTAGCGAAAAACCCTAGAATATTAGAAGGAAAAACTCATAAAAACCAGAAAACCATCAATCAAAGGAATACAACCAAGACCATTAACTCTAGGATAATCAGATGGCAAACCCGAACGCCTAACCTTAGAAGGGTCTTGACGAAAAACCACACTCATCCATGAAAAATGTCTTAACACCCTTCTTAATACACTTTAACCTCTCCCTAAGTATGTCAACTGCATCTATTGGCCTCTTCTTATGTAAGGTTTGATGTTAGGGTATTTTTGGCCTTTTCCTTGTTATCCTCCAAGCGGTCACATAGCTTATTTTCACCTTGAATTTCTCTTCAATGTAATTGCTCCTCTTATTGTCTCCCCTTATAATTCTTGTACACTTGTTTCCCTCTTAAATGGTCTTGGAGGAGAGGAAGAGCCTAGAAGAATTCTAAAACTAGAAAATACTCTCAAACTTTTACATAGATTGTCTACTTCTATGTTTCCTAACTTGCTAGTGTCTAGCGAAACTGATAACGAAACGATTACAGGCTCGTAGTTACTTAACCTTTTTATTCCCTTGGCAAAATTTATTCAGCAGTTATGGGAATCTTAGGGAGGTAATACCAAGAAGTCGGTATTAGCGAGAAGTTTTTAATTTTAGACGTCTTCATACTGAAAAGATGTCAAACGGAAAAGGACAAATCGAGTTAGCTAAGGAGAAGTTGGTCAAGGCAGTGAACAAAGTCCTGGGCGTGATCAGGAGGAACGGGAGGAGCAGGAAGGTCGGGTTAGCACTGGTCCTCATGACCCTGCTAGGTGGTAGGGCCAGCGTGAAGAATGCTGCTGAGACATTCGGGTTGGACTACGCAAACCTGCTGGAGGCGTTGGGAGAGCTCCACGATGCGTGGAGGGACTACTTAAAGGTCCTGTCGGGGCTGGTGAAGGGTGAGGTGGCCGTAATCATAGACGACACCGTGGACCACAAGGAGTACTCCAGAGGAAAGGACGTGAGCCCCCACGGGAACTACTGGATCTACTGCCACACCCACCGGAGGTTCGAGAGGGGTATACAACTCCTCACGGTCGCCATAGTGGACCTCTCCACGGGCAGGACGTTCATGGTGGGAGCCTTCCCCTACGCCGTGAGGAAGATGTTGGACTTGGGGATGGTCAACGAGTTCAAGACCAAGATCGACTTGGCCAAGGAGATGTTGGACGTGCTCAAGGAGCGCTTTAGCGTGTCCATGGTCGTCTTCGACTCGTGGTACTGGTCGGAGAAGCTCGTGAAGGACAACGTAGTGTCTGAGCTCAAGTCCAACCGGAGGCTCCTCAGGGTCGAGTCGGCCCGGGGGACCCTCGAGGAGGTGGAGGGACACCTCCGAGTGGGAGACCTACCCCCAGGAGTCTACTACGCCGACCTGACCCTGGGAGACCGAGTGACTACAGTAAAATTGCTAGTCCAAGAATATAAAGGTGACTCCGGTACACACGTTAGGTACCTCTACACGACCGATCTCTCGCTCAGTGAGGAGGAGATCGAGGAGGCATGGAGGATGAGGTGGGAGATTGAGGAGCTCCACAGGGACGTCAAGGCCTTGGGACTGGAGGACTCCTCGTTCTGGAGGAGAGAGAGGCTTCAGGGGTACCTCACGATCTTCACCATCATGGTCAACGTCGTCAGGGAGCTGGTGGGGGCTCTTAACCTGAGGAGCGTGGAGGCGTTCCTCAGGTTCGTTGAACGTTATTTAGGCGGACCACCTGGGCTGATGAAAATCTTTAAGTTACGTTAAAGTCCCATAACTGCTGTAAGGAAGAATTCAAAATACTCTACGGTAGAAGATATAGCTAAATTTTGATGTTAAAAGTTTAAACCTCAAAACGCAGAAGCATTAAAGAAAAGTATGTAGCAGGATTTTGCTTAAATGCAAACACGGAAAAACATCCCATAAAGGATTTTTATAAAACACACTATGTTAAGTTGGATTTAACTAAGCACATGTTAGAAAGAATTACGTTAACCGAAAAGGCCTTATCACTCCTTTTAAATGAAAAAAGGACTATAGTTGAAATAGGGTGCGGTAATGGGAAAAATTTGAGGTATTTTAAGGAAAGGCTAGGATTTAAAGATGCTTACTGTATTGAAATTGCCTCTTCTGCTGAAGATGAGATAAGGAGGAACTGAATTACGCCTACGTAGAGGACGTTAATACATCTAAACTCCCTTTTATGGATTCTAGTGTTAATGCGGTTATTTTTGAAGAGGTTATAGAGCATATATATAACTCAGATTTAGTATTGAGCGAAATCCATAGAGTATTAAAGAAAGGAGAAAACGGTATTCTAATTTTATCAACTCCTAATCTATCATCATGGATTAATAGGCTGGCACTATTTATGGGTTATCAGCCCTTTTCTCACGACGTATCGTTTGTAAAGGGCTTCGGTAGGTTGGCATATAAAGACCAAACTAATGGCCACGCAAAATCTTTCACTTTAAGGACAATGATTGAGTACCTTGAATATTTCGGCTTCGAAGTCCTAGACAAGAGGGGACTTATTGCAGATGGTATCCCTTCATGGCCTTCTGCTCTAGATAGATTTTTCTCCCATTTTCCGTCATTAGCTTCTCACATGTTCATAGTAGCTAAAAAAGAACAGTAGTTATTAGATTTTATCTTAATTTTAAGCCAGAGCTTATCGCAAGACTCCATATAACTACTAAACAGCAGTTATGGGTCTTTCCCTTAAATATCGATCTGTAATCGAGGCGAGATCTAATAAATGCTTTACTAAAATTAAGTTATGCCTTCAACTAGTTTTTTT
The DNA here is from genome assembly GCF_037389425.1 of Stygiolobus sp. CP850M. Lineage (NCBI taxonomy): Archaea > Thermoproteati > Thermoproteota > Thermoprotei > Sulfolobales > Sulfolobaceae > Stygiolobus > Stygiolobus sp. CP850M. The sequence continues at coordinate 3,065 of NZ_JBBHKR010000020.1, read as the reverse complement.
GTATGATTTTCCCATGTATATTCCTTCTGTATTTTAGCTATACCTAACTGTAATTCCTTATATTTATTTTCATTCATATTTTTCAGAAATTCTTTAATTTCTTTAATATTGATACCATGGATAACTAAACCTACATTATATCTTTTAGCCAAATCAGCTGTTCCCAATTCATCATTAATTATCGCTGGTAATGTATGCTGCATAGCCTCAATAAACGACATAGTTGGACCATATTCACCGTAACCAAACCTAATAAGGAATTTGCTTTTATCGTATAACTCGTGGAGTTTACTTTCACTTATACCTTCTAGTATCTCCACTTTACTTTCTATTCCTTCTTCTTTAACTTTCTTAAAAAAATATTCTTTAGCTTTTTTAACTCTCCAATTACCTACAAACAATAGTTTATAATCATCTACATTTTTTATTACCTCTACATAATCCCAGGGCTTCCTGCCTAGATCCCAAAATGAAACTGTTATTAGATAATTTTCCTTTTCTCTAAAGGATTTTTCAGAAATTTTATCCATACCAGGATAATTAGATATTGCGTTTATTCCGTGTTTCTCATAGATAGTTCTGGCGACCTTATCAGTAACTGCGAAAACTTTTTTTGCTTTAATAAATATTTTTTTTTCAAAGTTATTAATTATTTTTCCTAAGATCGGAAGGGAATAATTAGTTACCTTTTCGTGAACGAACACACTAAAAGGAATTTTGTTCCTTTCAAAGGCTTTCAAACAGCCTATTGCTGTAAACTGATCGTGGCAAATTAAATAATCAGCCTTTTCTTCTTTGGCTATACCACTAATCTTCATTATAAGATCTAGATCTACAGTACTTTCAATTCCTCTATCTCTAGCGAACATTTTTGTTCCGACGTAAAAAATCGGCGTGAATATGCCATGCCCTTCTCTTATTACTTTGTAGTCTATGTCTTTTAACATCTCTTCGTAGCCTTTAGTGTTTGTTCCCCTTAGAAATATGAGCTTAGGCTCATATCCTAACTTTTTTAACCATCTATATTCGTTGATCGCTATTCTCTGTGCTCCCGCGGTCCAAAGAGTCCTTAGGATTATGAGTATCCTCGTCATAGGGTATCCAATTATTTTGCATATTTTTAATCTTTTGCTCTTTTATATGACAGTGTCATGTCTATGATAAGCAATGTGAGGAGGAGCATGAAAAATATTAAATCATTAAAATATAATTTTAACAATATATAAATTGTAACTCCTATAACTAGGATTGGAGTAAAGGAGACTATTGGATTTTCCATTTCGTCAGCTGAGTAAAAGGGCGGCTTGAGTAAGTCTATAAGATAAAATATTATAAGTATAAATGCGGATATAAACATATTTAGGAATGAAAATAAAAGAGATAATAGCGTAAATGTAAACATTGTCATGACGTTAATCTTCCAGTTCATAACTTAGTTATTTCTTTCTCACATTTATTTTTAACACATTTATTTAGGCTGTTTAGTGATTGAGTAATAAACTAACGCAAATACAATCTGAAACCAGATAAATAAGTAAGTTGAATTGGCCAATAATAATGAACCGAACTCCAAGCTTCTAAATAAGGCTGATAGAGTGAGAATAATCGTGTAAGATCAAGATGCCAAGAATTTCTCACAAATAGATATGAATTTCAGTCTTCTTGCTTTTAGCCACTTATTCTCAACTAAGTTTATTTTTTCTAAACTTTTATGGTCTTAAGATATCCTTAACTTGGTCAGTTGGAGTGAATAGGACTTTCTTTATACACAACCCTCAATGAAGGTATATCACTCGTTATTCGGTAGAAAGTACACTTCAGTTTGTAGCTACTACAACAAAAGTCATGGATAAAACTAAGTTTAATCTTGAGAGCTTAAGGCCTAAATCCTAATTCCTTTAAGCTTTTGGCACTTAATTCCTCGATAATAGATTTGATACCGTACCGTGTCGTATTAAGTAATATAGAAGGTGAGGTATTTATTAGCCCAGACGGAAACCAATGTAGGTTTTGAACGAAAATGACAGCTTTATATTCCTCCGATTTAAATAGTTGATCTATTAAATGATTAGAAGACTTTGAAAAGGAGTACTTTTTGATAGTGAAAGAACATTAGAGAAGATAAGGGAGGTAATAAAAAGTTGAACGAACACAATAAAAACTTGTTGATAATATAATAGGTAATCATGGAATAGTTAGAATAAAGAGGAAGAATTAACTTAAACCCCAAGGGACGAATTTACTACGTTAAATATTCTCGTAAAAGCTAAAAATTGCCCCTCTAAGCTAGTAAGGATGAAAATAAGTGTTGTAATTCCGACGCTTAACAGCGAGAGGACAATTAAACTTGCAGTCAGTTCCTCTCTCAAGGTGGCTGACGAAGTAATAGTAGTTGACTCTTTTTCCACGGACAGAACAGTAGAAATTGCTGAAAATGAAGGTGCAAGAGTTCTTCAAGTGAGAGGCAGTATGTTAATAGCCAGGATTGAGGGAGCAAAAATTGCAAGCGGAGATTACGTAGTTAACCTTGATTCAGACATGTACTTCTCTGAAAACTTTAAGGGATTTGAAGAGAAAGTTATAGCATTAGGGGAAATAACTGTTGGCAAAGGCGTAGTCCACAAGTTAATGAGCATGGACAGGGAAATAACTCATAATAAGTGGGCTGAGAATCTATCAGTTGGTAACGGTGGTATAATCCCCAGAATGTATGATAGACAACTTCTATTGAAGGCTTATGAAATGATACCTTTAAACTTGAAAGACAGGCTTAACGCCTTTGAGGACAGTGTGATCTATTATAATGTTATGAAGCTGTACAAGGAAGGAAAAGTTCAGTTTATTCCTAATGCAGTTTATCACGTGGAAGACGACTCCTTTTGGCGATTTATGAGGAAATGGTATAAGTATGGTAAGAACGCTAAATTATTGAGAGGGACTGAGTATGAGAGGTTTATTTACGAGAGGAAGACTAGACCGGGGTTAACTTTTAGTGAGAAGGTAAAACTGCTACCAGTAACTTTAGTTAAGGGAATTCCGTTTGCTTTAGGATATTACCTATAACG